>JAKSBO010000608.1 GCA_022361095.1 Desulfobacterales bacterium
AGGCGTGGAGGTTCAAGTCCCTTCTTCGGTACCAATAATAGAAACAGCCAGTTAGATAAAATGTCAAACTGGCTGTTTTTGTTTTGGGTAACATTTTCCCAAATTTGGTTACCCTTTTGTCACCTGTTTTGGGTTAGCTGCAAGCAGGTATGATTCCATCTTTTTGACAGCTTCAATCTTCTCTTGTTCATCCACGGTATTATACCGATCAAACATTTCTCTGGTGGAATGCCCCGTGATATCCATGGTTATTGTGTCATGCGTACCGGCTTTTCTCATAAAGGAGTCACGTTCCATTCGGTCCGCTCGAACGATTGATTAATATATTAAATTTAATCTTGCGTTTCGTTGTCAGGGATGGTTAGTTTTAATATAGTTGATTCATTAATTTCAAATTTGATTTATGGAAAACATGAAAGCATTTCTCCCATTCTTTCAAACACTTCTTGGTGGTCTACTGACCCTAATGGGTCTATATTTTGTGCAGAGAAGGTCAGATCAACGTGAAAAAGATAAATTGTTCCGTGAAACAGTTCAAGAAATTTTTGTACTATTGCTTAGTGTTGAAAGTAACTATGTACAAGAATGTATAAACTTTCATAAAGGAGTTAGAGATAATGATATAGAGCGGCTTAGGGTTTCCGAGTATGGAAGCAAGGCGGCTGCCTCAAGTGATAAAGCAATCGCTCTTTTAGAACTGTATTTTCCTTTTATGGATGAATTAGTAGAAAATTTTTGTGAAGTAGAGGCTGAGTTGATGAATTTTCATAGCCACGTTATTGATTCTTTTAATGATATTAAACTTGCCACCTTTGATTCTAATAATGAGCTGTTGAGTGATAAAATTGCTGAGGCGATAATGAACATCAAATATCAATTAAGTGAATTGATGCAGAAAAAAATAGACTTTTAACTTCAGGATTGCATAAAAAAATGCAGTGATGTCCGGTTAGGTTTTTGCTTGCTGTAAATTTAGGGGACACCTGACTTAATTTCAGAGGTTTAAATATTTTTTTCTGATGTCCCCCAAATTACTCGATATCATACAACGGCAGACCTGATGCCCGGAAGTACAACACCTGTGATTCAAAACATATATTGTTGACTGACCCGGCGGATCTGATAGAGTACTTGAATTCAAGGCGATACAGGAAAGAAATGGGGATGACACAAAGAGAAAATGACGTGTTTAAAAGGATATTCGAACGCGTACAGGAAGAGGTTTTCAATAGTAAAAATGGGATCAAATCCACTTTTGCCCCTTAACGGCGGAACAAAATGAATTATTCTGGAAAATATTTCATAGGTATTGATGTCCAGTCTGAAAGGGATTGTCCATATGCAGTTTTCAACGAATTACTACAGATGGTTGACTCGGGATGGATACCGAGTCGTGCTCCCAATAGCGGCGTCATCGTTGATATTTGTTCGAGGTATCACAATTCATATGTTGGATTAGATTGTCCCCGAATGCCGCTTCCTGGGCTTCGCGAATGGTACTGGCGGAAAAACAAATGGGAGAAAAGAACAACACAGGTGGGTTTTGGCCGTCATTGCGAAGTGGTCATCAAGGCGCACAATATTGCCAATCCCCAATGGACACCCACAACAGATAAGGCACCTGACTGGATGAAGCTGGGATTTTCCCTGTTTAGAGAATTCCAGCCGAGATGCCAGGTATATGAAGTATTCCCATCGGCAAGTTATACTATTTTTCAGAATATGCCGGAGGTGTCCTGTTCTTTGTCATTCGAGAATTTCCGACAGGGGCCCAAAGATATGCTCGATGCGGTCATTGCCGGGATTACAGTTTTTGAATTCATGAATGGCCGCGGCTGTGAAGTGGGTGGCGGGGACGGCCTGGGGACCATCGTACTGCCACGCCCGATACTCAATTCAAAATCAGGCGTTTTCCGTTGGCCGGGATGATAAATTGTGAAATGAAAAGCTGGGTCTACTTCTATTTCGAATCGTCGGCTATAAATATCCAAAGCACTGCCATGTGTCAGGATGTGACGGATTATAACGGCATCAGTTCCCCGGCAGCCACAGCCACCTCTTTTTCGCAATAACAACGAGCAACCCCGGCAACCGTCTTATCCCGGGTATGCCCCCGGTTTCAGGACACCAAAATTCATGAACCTGATCTGGTGTATATTTAAATCACCTAGAGGACAATCATGATCTGAAGATCACAGACATTGGTGTTGGTTGGCCCGGTCACATAAAGCAATCCTGTCTCCTTGAGGTAGTGATAGGCATCGTTGTTTTTCAAATGGGCGTTGATCCTGCCAAGGGCCTTAGAAGGATCTTCCACCATTCCAAGGCAGGCGACGCCGCCTGCGGCATCTGTGGGGCCATCATTGCCGTCCGTAGCGGCGGACAGAAAATAGACATCTGCCATGGCCGTGCTGTTTTCACAGAGGTACTTTAAAAAGGCCAGGGCCATCTCCTGGTTTCTGCCGCCCTTGCCGCGTCCCTTTATGGTGACGGTGGTCTCCCCGCCCGCAATGATGCAGGCCGGCCGTTTGGCCAGAAGCTGGCTTCTTTTGATATCCATGCATATGCCTGCATAGTTGACGGCGGCCACCCGGGCCTCCCCCTGGATCTGGGAGGAGAGCACCACGGTGTTGTAGGAGAGTTCACGGGCTTTCCGGGCAGCCGCGTTCACTGCCTGGATATTGCTGCCGATAATGAAGTTATGGGTATTGTCGAACACGGCACTGCCCTTTTTGGGGGTTTCAAGGGCGGCATCCGATAGCCCTTTTTCAAGGTATTGCAGAACCCGGGAGGGCAGTTTTTCGGTTAACGCATACTTTTCCATGATCTCCATGGCGTCTTTGAACCAGGTCTCGTCGTGGGAGGTCAGGCCCGAGGCAATGGAATCCAGACGGTCTCCGATGACATCGGACAGGATCAGGTTGACGGAGACCCCGGGGGCGATGGCCTGGGCCAGCCAGCCGCCCTTGATGGCGGACAGGTGTTTCCGCACGCAGTTGATCTCGCAGATATCGGCACCGCAATCCAAAAGCATCTGGGTGACCTCCCGCTTGTCCTGGTCTGTAATCTGGGCTACCGGCATGGATAAAAGCGCGGACCCCCCGCCTGAAATCAGGCAGATCACAAGGCTGTCCTCCCCGGCATTCAGGCAGATATCAAGGATTTTTTTCGCTGCCAGGCGGCTGTTGTCATCGGGGACCGGGTGGGCGGCTTCAATCACCTTTATGTGTTCAAGCGGCTCGCTGTGACCGTATTTCACCGAGATGACACCGTCTGTGATCCGGTCCCCTAACATGCCTTCCACGGCAAGGGCCATTCTGGCCGTGGCCTTGCCCGTACCAATGACAAGAATTTTTTTGAACCGGGACAGATCAAACTCATGGGTTTCGCCGTCCTGGGAGATGTGGAGGCAATTATCCTGGACCCCCACCTTTTTCAGGATGATTTCATTGGGGTCCACAGTGGCAAGCCCCGCTTCAAATATGGATTTGAGGTGTTTGACAGGTTCCGTCATCAGGCATTGTCCTTTTGTTTTGAGATCGCTTTTTCAATCTTTTTAATATTCTTTTCTATGGCCTTTAACCCTGACAGGGCAAAGGCTTGCTTAAAATACTTTTGGGCAGTGCGTAATTTTCCCAGCCGTTCAAGGCAGGCGCCGGCATTGTTCAGGGCCTGGACATTGGCAGGATCCAGATCCGCGGCCCGAACGTACCGGGAAAGCGCTTCCTGCACATCCCCGGCCTGTTCGGCTGCCAATCCCTCGCGGCAGAGGCTGCTTGCCCCGGAAGCCGCCTTAAACCGACCGGGACTGCGGCAGAGTTTAAGGCGTTCTTCCACCTGGGGCAGGTCCTTTTCCCCTTGTGCCAGGCGTTTTGCAAGCATATAGGTCTCAAGGCTTTTGGGCTGGTCTGCCAGGGCAAAGTAAACATCGGCAAGCACCCTGGCCCGGCTGTAACTGGGTCCGAAAAGCTCGATTTCCCGCAGAAAGCAGTCTTTGGCACCGGCAAGATTTCCGGCGGCCAGGCAGGCCATGCCGAGATTGTGATTGGATCCCATGGCCTCGCCTGTGCGGGTCCTGATTTTTCTAAAATAGGTCTCAGCCTTTTGGTGCTGCCCGGAAACCAGGGCGTTAAACCCGAACCTTGCGTAAAGCTTGTCTAAAAGATTCATGGGTTTCTATGCAAACAATACATACATTATCTGGATGATGAGAATGGCGGAAACACCCTGGATCAGGGTCACACCGGTCTGACATTTATAGGCCACGGAGGTGTCCATGTCGGAAAACTGGGAAACCACCCAAAAGTAGCTGTCATTGGCGTGGGACACAGTCATGGAGCCTGCGCCGATGGCCATCACGGTGAGCACCTTGGCAAATTCAGTGGTCAGCCCCATCTTTGCCATCAGCGGCGCCACCATGGCCGAGGTCACGATCATGGAAACCGTGGACGCCCCCATGGCTGTTTTCAAAATCATGGCAATGATAAAGGGGATGAACAGGCCCATGTGAAACTGCAGAAGGGAGCTGCTGAGCACGTCGGCCAGAGGCAGTTCCCGCAAAACCTGGCCCAGGGCACCCCCTGCACCGGTAATGGCCAGAATGGACGCCGCACTGGTGATGCCCGTGGCCGTAAAGGTAAAGCTGTCGCCGGGTTTTCTGTCCGGGACCAGGAGCAAGGCGGCGCCGACGCCCAGAATCAGGGCGGTGACAGGGTTGCCGATGAAGTCAAAAAATGCCTTGACCGCGCCCTCTCCAAACGGATGTACGGGGAAGTCGGCAATGGATTTGAATGCGATCAGGATGATGGGCACCACGATGGGCGCAAAGGATTTCACGGCGGATGGAAGCCTGCCGTACTTTTCCAGGAGATCTTCCAGCTCCATGTCGGGATTGGCTTCGATATTGTAACGCCGTGCAAACTTGGTGGCGTAAAAATACCCGGCCAGCATGACCGGAACTGAAATGGCCAGGCCCACAAGGATGGTCAGCCCAAGATCGGCTTTAAGGGTATCTGCCATAATGATGGGCCCGGGGGTCGGGGGCACCAGGCAATGGGTGGCGTAAAGCCCGGAACTCAGCGCCGTTGCCATGACGGCAAGGGAGGTGACGGACTTTTCAGCCAATGCCCGGCTGATGGGAGACAGGATGACAAATCCCGAGTCGCAGAACACGGGGATACTTGCCACGTAACCGGTCAGGCTCATGGTCAACGGCGCCTTGTCCTTTCCCACGACCTTTAAAATCGTGTTGGCCATGGTCAGCGCCGCCCCGGTCTTTTCTAAAATCACACCGATGATGGTGCCGCAGATGATCACGATACCGATGTTGCCCAGAATACCGCCAAATCCCTTTTTGATCAGGTTGATCACGTCGTCGACGGGGATGCCGGCAAGCATTCCCACAAAATAGGCCGCCAAAATCAGCACGATGAAAGGATGCCATTTAAACTTTGAAATCAGTATCACCATACCGATCACTGCAATTATGATAATGCCGAATAAACCCATACCGCTAACCATAACCTACTCCCTTTGCTCTTTTTGTTAGTTAAACTGAAAATTGTGTTCCTGTACTATTGTGGAAAAACCGGCCTTGGAGCCGGGATTCCATATACCGTCGGTGCTCCGGGCCTCCGCTGCAGTGGGAGATGCCGATCACCGGGATATCCTGGGAAATCAGATATGCCATGGTCTTTGCAAGCCTGTCCTGCCCGGCCTCCACAAGGTGGGTGCCGCCCAGAACCGCATGGATCTTCTCGTTAAACCATTTTTTCACCGAATCAAGGATATTAATCAAACCGGGGTGGCTGCATCCCAGAATCACGATAAGCCCTTTTGGGGAACGGACCACCATGGCCTGCTCATCGCAAAAGTCATCCCGGACCAGCTTTCCGCCCCGTTCAACCTGAAACCTGGGATTCAGCGTCTCCATGGGGCAGGTCCTTTCAAAGCCTGAAACAGAGTAGACACCAGAGGCCACTTCCCTCACATCTTCGTCTACAACCTCAATGCCGATGCCCCGGGCTGCAACCATTGACTCGGTAAAACTGTTGCCCAAAAATTCGGCGCTGTTGGCTTTGACCCCGTATTTTCTGTCAAAGAAACCGGGTTTGACCACAAGCCGGCTTTTCCCTGCAATCTCTTTTTCCATAAAGGATCTGTAGCCCCCGGAATGATCGTAGTGGCCGTGGCTGATGAGCACCTTGGAGACAGCACCCAGATCCAGGCCCAAAAGCGCGGCATTTTCCATGAAATGCCCGGAGGCACCGGTGTCGAAGAGAACGGATGTCTCACCTGCCCGGACATAAAATGAGAGTCCGTGTTCCGATGCCAGTTGCAGGTGTTCTCCGGAACTGTTTTCAACAAGGGTTGTGATGTCAATCTTCATGGTTTTCTGCCCTTTCGTAGTAGCGTTTAATGTCCCGGAGGGCATTTTCAAGGTGGGTTTTCATTTCAACGGAGGCGGCTTCAAAATCCCGTGCCC
>JAKSBO010000324.1 GCA_022361095.1 Desulfobacterales bacterium
AACATCACGAAGATTATTGTTGGGGTATTTCTTGTTGGTTTCATTGTCGGCAGTTGCGTTATGATAGTAATCAACCGCGCAACAGGAGAACAGGCGCTTTGTATCTGTACGCAAACACAAGGCAGTGGGGCGGTATGGAGCGACGGCTGCCCCCCTGAACTGCGGAATAAATATAAGGACCGTTGCCCTCAGTTTTGATAACATTTTCTTATTTCCGGGCCATACGGATAGCGTCGTCATGAATGTCATTTGCAGGAAGGTGCCTTCGTTTTTCTATCTGTTTCAGATAAAAAAACGAAGGGCCGTCCTGCCCTGTGACACGAATTGTTTGGTTGAAATAATCCATGGCCTCTTCCCATAATTGATTTTGGTATGCCTGCAGTGCTTTTGAAAAAAGCCTGCAGATCCGTCTTTGCCTGTCGGTGGCGTTTTCCAGCCGGCAGACAAGTTCATGGACCCTTACGGCCTTTGATTTTCCCACCAGGTAAAATCGGCCCACATCCCGGGTCAAAAAGCCGTCCACCTGATCCATCACCTGGGCTGATACCAGAATGTTTGTCCCCAGATACTTATTCAATCCCTCCAGCCTTGACGCCGTGTTGACTATATCCCCTGTGGGCCTGAATTCATAATGATCCACAGCACCGACATCCCCCATCAGGATATCGCCGTGGTGCAGACCGATGCGGGTGGGAAACCGGATATTCTCCTTGTGACCGGTGAATTCAAATGAGGCGTTACTGATATCCAGGGCTGCGGCGCATGCGCCATGTTTAAACCCGTCATCCGAATAATTCTTTGCCCATATTGCCAGCATGGCATCTCCGACGACATTGATAACAATCCCTTTGTGCTTTTTTACCTGTTCAAATAAAATTTTATAATACTGATTCATAAAGCTGTGAAGGGTTTGGGGGTCCATAGCCTCGGACATAGCGGTATATTGTCCGGCATCTGTGAAAAGACAGGTGCCGTGAACGATCTGCCGGGTCTCCTTGTTCTTTGAAATATTTTTCACCAGTTGGTCTGCCAGGTTACCGGGCAGGTAATACCCCAAAGCACGCCGGATGTCCTGCCGGTCTTTCCTGATATCCGCATATTTCCAGGCAGCCGCGCCGATGAATGCCAAAACAGGTTGAAAAAAGAGCGGAATTACCAATGGATACCAATGGCCGCTAAAGGTAAACCGGAACAGGATATACGACACATACACCATGCCCATGCCCAGAATACTCAATATGGCAAAACCTGGGCTCAAAAAAATGCAGATGCAGGCCAATACCGCCCCGCCAACGACAATAATTGCAGCCCGCAGAGCCGGGGAAACAATGCGGACCGGCATATTTTCCTCAAAATTGGCAAAAGCGGTTGCCGCCATCTCCACCCCGCTGATATCAATCCCGCTGGATTGGGAAAATGCCGTGTAAAATCCGTCTTTTTTATTTGGCACAATCTGGTCTGAGTGGCCGATAAAAACCGCCTTGTTTTTAAAATCGATCCCATTCTGTCCCGTTTCCATCTGCTTTTCCTGCCAAAGGACCTGGGCGTAGGAAAACGTCGGGATGGTTCCGGGCGGACCATAAAAATTCAAATAAAAACTATCCGGCATACGATACATGTTGACCAGGGATTCCACCAGCCTCTGTTTGTTTTCAATCCTGCCGGACGACGGCACAGCACCCTGGAAAGCCGCCTGGATCTGATTTGACATGCTGGCGTTTCTCAAAAATTCGTTTCTCAGGGTGATGATGAGTTCTCTCGTAGCTTTTTCCCTGATTATTTCAATTTTACTCCCCGGAAGCGTCATCGCAAGACCGGGATCAAATTGCTTTATGGTCCGGATAAATTCAGGATAAACATCCAAAGTAAAGAGTTGAAATGCAGCCACCGGCAAGGTCGGGATATCTCCGGCACCGGTTTTGAATGCCCAGCACTGGCTGACCTTAACCGGTACTTTGGGCAGCGGGAAAGGTGCCAGGGCCGCTGCGGATTGTGCAAGGACTTCCAAAGGGGGAACCCGCTCTTCGATATTTAAAATACCATTGATTGTTCCCGTTGAATCCCGAAGAGGAGTACGCTTCTTCCGGAGGTGTTCGTACAAAACCACATTACCGGCTTTTTGAATCATTTGTGCAAATTCCTGATCAACAGCCCTGGAAACAGACCCTGCAAAATTAATATCAAAAACGATGA
>JAKSBO010000108.1 GCA_022361095.1 Desulfobacterales bacterium
ACCATCACAAGCCCCCGGATGCCTTTGTCCGAGATAAGTACATTGGTGCCGCTTCCGAGAATTGTCACCGGCAGTTTTGCGCTGTGTGCGGTTTTGGCAAGGGCGATCACCTGTTCCACGGTTTGGGGCCGGACCAGAAGATCTGCCGGGCCGCCCACCCTGAAGCGGGTGTACCGGTCCATGGCCTTTTGCGTTTCCGGCGCAAAGGAAGCGAATAAATTTTTTATGTTATCGCTTAAACCCATGATTTATAAAATCTCCACCAGTTTTTCCCCAAGGGTGTAAACATCTCCTGCCCCTAAGGTGAGTACCATATCCCCGGGCTTTGCCTTGTGGGTGATGATGGACAACGCCTGGGAGAAATCCGGGGCAAAACAGGCATCCTTGTGCCCATGGGCCTTTATGCCTGCCACAAGTTTTTCTGAATCCACCTCGTCAATGGGGGCTTCGGACGCCGCATAGATGGGCAGCACCAAGAGGATGTCGGACTGGTAAAAGGCCCGGGTGAATTCCTGGAACAATGCCTGTGTTCTGGTGTATCTGTGGGGCTGGAATACCACAATCAGCCGTTTGTCCGGGTAGCTGTCCCTGACCGCCGTCAACGTGGCCTTGATCTCCGTGGGGTGGTGCCCGTAATCATCCATCACCATGACACCCTTTGCTTCTCCCTTGATCTCCAGGCGGCGTTTGACGCCTTTGATCTCTTCCAATGCTTTTTTAATGGTGTCAAAGGGGATGTTAAGCTCCAGGCCTGCGGCAATGCCGGCCATGGCATTGAGGATATTGTGCCGGCCCCCGATGTTTAAAAGAATATGGCCCAGATCCTGTTCCCCCTTGAAGACGTTGAACAAAGATTTTCCGTTTTCAAAGCGGATGTGCCGTGCCTGCAGTTCCGACTGGGCCGTCATGCCGTAGGTGATGTGGCGCACCGTGATTCTGGGCAGAATGTCCTGGATATGGGGGTTGTCCAGGCAGAGAATGGCAAGGCCGTAAAAGGGGACGGAGTTGATGAACTGGATAAATTTATCTTTTATGTCGTCAATATCTTTGTAAAAATCAAGATGCTCCAGGTCAATGTTGGTCACCGCTGCAATGGACGGGGCGTATTTAAGAAATGAGCCGTCGCTTTCATCTGCTTCGGCCACAATAAATTCTCCGGACCCATGCAGGGCATTGGTGTCCAGCCCCTGGAGCAGGCCGCCGATGATTACCGTGGGATCAAGTCCTGCGGTGTTGAGAATCTGGGAGATCATGGCGGTGGTGGAGGTCTTGCCGTGGGCACCTGCCACGGCAATGGCGTATTTGATGCGCATCAGTTCCGCCAGCATTTCAGCCCGGGGGATTATAGGGCACCCCAGCTCTTTTGCCCGGATCACTTCCGGATTCTGGGCGGCAATGGCCGATGAGGTGACCACCACATTGACACCCTTGATATTATCTTTGGCATGGCCTTTGTAAATAACCGCGCCCTTTTCCTTGAGGCGGTCGGTGATGTGGGACAGCTTAAGGTCAGACCCGGATATGGTGTAGCCAAGGTTTAACAGCAGTTCGGCAATGCCGCTCATGCCGATGCCGCCGATGCCTACAAAGTGTATGTGATAATCATGCTGGTACATTCTCTTTCCTTTTTGAAACAGTTGCCCCAAGAATATGGTCGGCAATCAGGTCTGCGCCGTGGGGCATGGCAAGCGCCTTCATGGTGTCTGCCATTTGTGCTCTTTTGTTTGTGTTGTGTTGCAGCGCCTCGATGGCAGCCAATAAAGTGTGACCTGTCAGCGCTTTGTCCGCAATCATGATGCAGGCGCCCTGGTCGGCCAGAAATTTTGCGTTTGCCGTCTGGTGGTCATCTGCCGCATAGGGGTAGGGCACCAGGATCGCGGGTTTGCCTTTAATACACAGCTCAGACACGGTTCCTGCGCCTGCCCGGCTGATGACCAGGTCCGCCCGGTCCTGGATGGCCGGCATATCGTAGAAAAAGGCTGCGGCCTTGTGCCGGATATCTCCGGCACTATAGAATTGCCGGATTTCGGTTTCCGCGTTTTTTCCGGTCTGGTGGATAATGAAAATCGAACTTATCTCTTTGATCATTGCCACGGCATCCGTAAATGCCCGGTTAATTGAGGCTGCGCCCTGGCTGCCGCCGGTGACAAGAATGAGGAAATCATCTTTGGTTATCTGTTTGAGAACCGTGTCGTCCGTGCCGGTGTTTTCCTCTGCGTTGCTTAAAGGGCGGCGTACCGGGTTGCCAACCAGAAAGGTTGTATCGTTTTCCGGCATGCCCTTTGTCTCTTTAAAGGAGATGAACCGGGTCCGGGCGATTTTGGACAGCATGCGGTTGGTCATGCCGGGCAGGGCATTCTGCTCATGGATGGCTGTCTCCCTGAAAAGGAGACGCCCGGCAACCACCAGGGCAAAGGATGAAAATCCGCCCACGCCCAGGATGAAATTGGCTCTGAATCCAATAATGATGATCAGGGCCTGGACCAGGCTGAGGCCCACAAGGCCTGTGGACCATGCTTTTGCAAAAATATTTTTTCCTTTGACGGGTCGGGAGATAATTGACTTATGGGCGAATCCGTACCGGGCAAGGGTGTCGGTTTCAAAGGGGGCGTTGGTCCCCACAAACAAAATTTTTGTGCCCGGGTCTTTTTCCCTCAGGGCCTGGGCCACGGCAATGCCCGGGAACAGATGGCCCCCTGTTTTTCCACCGGCAATGATGACACGTTTATTTTTTGACATAATCTGCCGACGCTCCTATGTTCATTAAAATACCCATGGCTGCCATATTGATGATCAAGGATGTCCCGCCGTAGGAAATAAAGGGCAGGGTCAGCCCCTTGGTGGGCAGCAGGCCCAGTGTCACGCCCGTGTTGATGATAACCTGGAGGCCTAGATACAATGTGATGCCCGTGGCGGTTACGGCTCCGAAAAAGGTATCGGCCTGCCGGGCAATGCGGGTGCCGGTGTGCAGGATGAGTCCGTATAGGGCCAGAATGCCCATTACCCCAATGAGGCCGAGTTCTTCGCCGATGATGGAGAAAATAAAATCCGTATGGGGTTCCGGTAAAAAGTGCATTTTCTGCATGGAGAGTCCCACACCTTTGCCGAACAGACCCCCTGATCCAAAGGCCTTAAGGGAATTGGTGAGCTGGAACCCAATGCCCAGGGGGTCTTCCCAGGGGTTCAGAAATCCCATGATCCGCTCCAACCGGTAGCTCACCTTAAAGACCAGAAAGTATGCCGCAACCGGAATGATAACAGGCAGGGGACTGAGCAGGTAAAGCAAGGGCACGCCTGCAACGAACATCATTCCCCAGCAGATCATGCCCAATACCACAATGGTGCCGAAATCGGGCTGGCACAGGATCAGTACGGCCATGAGGCCAAGCACAATTGCATGGGGCACAACACCAATGGAAAACTCCTTTAGTTTTCCGATCTCCTCTTTTTTGGACAGGGAGTAGGCCATGAAAAGGATCATGGCAAGCTTGGCAAACTCTGCGGGCTGGAATGCGAACAACCCAAGATCAATCCAGCGCCGGGCATTGTTGGCTTTAATGCCCAGAGACGGGATCAGCACGGCAACCAGAAGTCCGATGGCGGCAATCAAAATAATATACGCCATGCTTTTGTACAATTTGTAAGGAAAAGAGGCGGTGACATACATGATGCCGAGACTGACAAACAGGAATACCGATTGACGTTTCAGGTAGTAGAACAGGGTGTTGTGTTCATCCATGGAAATGGCGCATGAGGCTGAATAGACCATGACCAGACCGATGCAGGTAAGGATGATTACCGGAAACAGAATGGTTTTCTCCCTGAAAAAAGGATGAAGGCGGCCCGGGATATATTTGCCTGTGTGCAAGGTGTCAGCCATGGCATGCCTCCTGGTCCGGAACAAGCCGGTTGACAATGCGGGCAAAATCCTCTCCCCGTTCCCGGTAGCCGGCATAGAGATCAAAACTTGCACAGGCCGGAGATAACAACACGGTATTGCCTTTGTCTGCAACGGACACCGCCTTGTTCACTGCACAGACCATATCCCGGCAAGCATATGCGGGACAAATGCCTTCAAATGTCTCCATGACATGGCCGGCTGCTTCGCCCATGCCGATAACCGCCGTGGCCCGGGCTTTAACTTCGGGCACCAGGGGGGCGAAGTCCAGACCCTTTTCCCTGCCTCCGAGAATAAGAATAACACCCGATTCAAAGGATTCCAGGGCCCGGAGAACGGCATCCACATTCGTGGCTTTGGAGTCGTTATAGAAACGGACGCCGTCAACCTCCCGGACAAAGGCGATGCGATGGTCCGGCAGGGTAAATTCGTTTAGGGCCTGCCTGATCCCTTCCATGGTGGCACCGTTGCTGAGCGCCGCAAGGGCCGCAGCAGCAACATTCTCTTTATTATGGGTGCCGGGAAGCCCGGCCAGTGCGTCTGGGGCAAGGGTGCCGTTGACGTTGCGGGTGTGGATCTCGATTCCCATGTTGTGAACGCTTGCGCCCCGTTCAACGCGCTTCGCGGATGAGAATTCAAGTATATCGGCAGAAACGGCATGGGTCCGGGTTGAAAAATTGTTGATGCGGCTGTTGACCACGGCTGTATCCCGGGCAGTCATATTCTTAAAAACAGACCATTTGGAATCGGCATAGGCGTGAAAGTCTATATAGCGGTCCAGGTGATCTTCGGCAATATTGAGAAGTGCTGCCGTATGGGGCCTGAAGGTCCGGGCAAGATCAAGCTGGAAAGAGGATACTTCAGCCACCACCACATCCTTGGGCTGATCCTGCATGAGATATTCCATCAGCGGGGTGCCGATGTTGCCGCCCATGAAGCAGGAGATGCCCGAGGCTTCAAGCATGGCTGTGGTCAGTTCCGTGGTGGTGGTTTTTCCGTTGGTGGCTGTGATCGCGATGACGGGGGTGGTGTTGTATCGGGCAAAAATATCCAGTTCGCCTGTGACGGGGACGCCTTTGTCCCGGGCGGATTGGATATACGGCATGTTTAAGGGAATTCCGGGGCTGGGGATAATAACGGATGCGTTG
>JAKSBO010000297.1 GCA_022361095.1 Desulfobacterales bacterium
GGCAGCGAAAGCTTGTCGTGGAGCCGTCTGTTCATCAGTGTTGCCGGCGGACTCGCCCTTTTTTTATATGGGATGGACAAGATGAGCACCGGTATGAAGGCCACGGCCGGTAACCGGATGCGTTCAATTCTTGGGTCGCTGACAAAGAACCGGGTCATTGCCCTGATCGTTGGGGCTTTTGTCACCATGGTGATTCAGTCAAGCTCTGCCACCACGGTCATGCTTGTCAGTTTTGTGCAGGCCGGGCTGCTCAGTTTTGGGCAGTCATTGGGGGTGATTTTAGGAGCAGACATCGGCACCACCATCACCGCGCAGATGATCGCCTTTAAGCTGACCGATTATGCCCTTCTTATGGTGGCCGTGGGTTTCGGCCTCAAAATGTTCGGCAAGACTGAAAAGCTTAAATCCATCGGTGAAATCGTAATGGGTTTTGGAATCCTTTTCTTTGGAATGAAGCTGATGAGCGATGCCATGAAACCCTTGCGGACATACCCATATTTTATTCATTTGATGAAGAACCTGGAAGCCCCGGTCCTGGGAATTCTTGTGGGGGCGGCATTTACTGCCATCGTCCAAAGCAGCAGTGCCACCACAGGGGTGCTGATCGTGCTGGCGCAGCAAGGCCTGATTACAATTGAAGGAGGTATCCCGGTAATTCTGGGCGCCAATATCGGCACCTGTGTGACAGCGGCCCTGGCCGGCATCGGCGCATCCCGGGAGGCGAAACGGGTTGCTATTGCCCATGTGCTGTTCAAGATGGCCGGTGTGCTGTTGTTTAGTTTCTGGATTCCCCAGTTTGCGGATCTGATCAAGTCCCTGGCTGTCCAGACCGGATCCGGCACTGCCAGGCAGCTGGCCAATGCCCACACCATATTCAATGTCAGTCTGGGGTTGTGCTTTTTGCCGTTTATCGGGTTCTTTTCAAAAATCGTCTTTTGGATTTACCCGGATAAGCCCCTGCCCAAAAGCCAGGAGATCACCACTCACTATATCGAGGATGCCGTGCTTGGGACCCCGTCCCTGGCCATTGACCTGGTCCGGGCTGAGATGTCCAGGATGGCAAGACTGCTGGGGCGGATGCTGGACGCGATCATTATTCCGTTTATGTCCGACGGGAAGCAAATTTCCCGGCAGGGCGGCAAAGATGATGATGTTCCCTACCTGGTCCGGGAAATCCCGAAACAGGACCCTGTCTACCCTGATTTGACACTGTTGGAGGGGCTTGACCTGCGGGAGAAGAAAATAGATTATCTGCAAGGAAAAATCAGCGCCTACCTGACCAATATCGCCCACGGTGTTATTTCCGAAGAAGAAGCTGAAGAGGTCTTTGGCATGGTTTCCATTGTCAAGGACATGGAAAGTATGGGTGATATTATCCATAGAAATATGATCCCGCTGATAACCAAGAAAAAGAGGCTCAACTTTGATTTTTCCATGGAAGGCAAGGAGGAACTGCTCATCTACCATGGTAAAGTGAGAAAACAGATCCGGCTGCTTGAAGGGGCCTTTAAGGAGACCGATCTGGCGTTGGCCTACTACATTATGAAAAAGGAACGTAAATATCTTGATCTGGAACTTAAGTACCGGGCCCGGCATTTAAAGCGCATCATCCTGAAAAACGAAGATTCAAAGGCCACCACCGAGATTCACCTGGAATTGATGGACCTGATGAAACAGCTGGTACTTTATTCGGCCAATATCGCCCAGACTTATATCAACACGACACCGCAGCAGGGTGTGGATCATGTGGAGGTGGAAGAAGACCCCGAACCCAAACCCGAACGTGTTAAAAATGATTGAATAAAGAGCCGGTTGTACCTGTTTGTTGAAAAAGAATTCTGATAACTGTGATTTTTCCGGATAGAAATTAAAAGTTTCGATTTATGCTTATATAAAGTTAATTCTGACATGCTATGTGGAAAGATTGTTCTGGAACTGCCTGAATAATCTCATTCATCAGCTTCAGTAGCCTTTCTTTTTTTCATCTTGATATACCAATTTTCATCTCCGTAAAGATCATCTGAACATTCCTTGCACAAACCATGACTGAATGAAGCCTCTGAATGTCGCTCAATATAAGATTCTAAGGTATTCCAATACCCTTTGTCATCACGTATTTTTTTACACTGTGCGCAGATGGGAAGTAGGCCGCTTAAAGTTTTTATTTCCACTAAAGCTTTTTCAAGCTTTATCTTTTCTTTTATCAATTTTTCCTCATACCGCTTGCGTAAAGTAATGTCTTTTGCAACGGTTAGTTTTGAAATATGACCATTAGTATCTAAAATAGGTACGTTTGTGATTAAATAATCGTTTTGGTTGCAAGGGTTTTTTAATTCGTAATCGACTGTCTCATTAATCTTAATTTTTTCAAATACGCACCATGGGCAAATCTCATTTTGATTGTAAATAACCTTGTGACAGTTCCGACCTGTGGCTCCTCCACCTAACCGTTTCTCCATAGATGGATTCATATACTCAATCACATAGTTGGACGAACAGATA
>JAKSBO010000849.1 GCA_022361095.1 Desulfobacterales bacterium
AAATTTTTCTGCAACGCCGCAGGTGGGTGATTTTACGTTCAAACACCACTATTGGCAGCGCCAGGTGGCATATTCATTCAGGGGAACCGGCTGCCCGGTTTTCAACAGCGCCCGGGTATTAAAATCCTCCATGGTCCTCAACATCTTTGAGCCAAAGACCGGTCCGTCTTTGCACACCACGGCATGACCGCAGACACATGCCCCGCATACCCCGAACCCGCATCTCATGTACCGTTCCAGGGAAACCTGGCAGGGGATACCGTGGGCCTCACAAATCTCAAACACCTTGGCCATCATGATTTCCGGGCCGCAGGCATAGACCATATCAAAAACAGGGGTAGAACCATTTGACAATTCGTTTATTTTCTTTACCAGGATATCCGTCACAAATCCTTTATACCCCTTTGATCCGTCATCGGTACAGATCTCGGCCTTTGCCGCAAACCGGTCCGGGTAAAGCAGAAACGATTTGGACCGGGCACCCTGGATCAGCAGCACCTCCGGCCCGTCATGGGTTTGAAAAGCCTCCACAAGGGGGGCAAGGGGGGCCATGCCGCAGCCGCCGGCCACAACGCCAACCCGTTTATGGCCGATTCCCAGATTAAATCCGTTGCCAAAGGGTCCGCGGATGCCGATTTTATCACCAGGCCCAAGGGAAACGGCTTTTTTAGAAAAAATACCCTTGGCCTCCACGGTAATGCCGAAGCGGTCCGGGCTGTGATGGGAAATGGTATAAGGTTTTTCATCCACGCCGGGAATCCACACCATGACAAACTGGCCCGGTTTAAAGTCAATGGGTTCATTGACATAAAGGGTGGCAAACTCAGGGCTGTGCACTTCCTTGTCCGCCACGTTAACCATGGCGGGCATCAACTGTGTAATCATAAGGCCTCCCTGTGGGCTGCGCCCCGGATCTCTTCCATGGTGGTACCCCGGGCCGCCAGCCAGTCATCGATCTCTTTATTTACCTTATCAAACACAGTGATTCCTCTGTACCTTACGGCCGTTCCGATTCCCACAAGCGTCGCCCCTGCCATGATGATCTCCAGGGCATCTTTTCCCGTGCTGATGCCGCCCAGGCCAATGATGGGAATGGATACGGACCGGAAAATATCGTACACACAGCGTACGGCAACGGGCTTGATCATGGGGCCGGAAAGCCCCCCTTTTTTAAAGGCAAGCACAGGTTGCCGGGACTCAATGTCGATCACCATGCCCGGCCCGGCCGTATTGATGGCGCAGATGGCATCGGCACCGGCATCCTCACACGCCTTTGCAATGCCTGCAATATCCGGGGCAGCCGGCGTCAGTTTGGCGATCAAAGGCACATCAACCACTTTTTTAACCGCAGCCACAACATCATGGGAAGACCGGGCATTTACCCCGAAAATCATGCCGTGCTGATCTGAATTGGGGCAGGATATATTCAATTCAATAAAATCCGGCCCCTTGGCGGAAACAAACTCCGCCACCCGGACAAATTCATCCACGGACCCGCCGTAGATGCTGGCGTTTACCGGGAAATCCCGGCTCGACAGCTCCTGCCACTCCTCTTCCATGTTCAGGTAGCCCGGAGAGGGCAGGCCCACGGCATTGATCATGCCGTTGCCAAGGTCAATGACCGTTGGATTTTTATGGCCCTCCCGGGGGGCAGGCCCAATGGACTTCATGGTGGGAAGGCCGCATCCGTTTTCCCAGACCCGTTCTAAAATGGCTTTATTGTTACCGAGCACCCCCGATGCCAATACCAGGGGGGTGTGAAGGTTTTTTCCTAAAAACGAGGTTTGCATTAATACCCTTTAAAACTTGTCATAAAATATCATATCATCTTCCACCCCCATCTCGTAAAGGCTGTCAATAACCGAATCAATCATGGGCGGCGGACCGCACAGGTAATATTCAATCTCAGCCGGATCTTCGTGGGCACTTAAGTATGTATCCACAAGATAGGAGTTGATAAACCCGGTCCGGCCGGCCCAGTCGTCTTCCGGGTCGGGTGCGGACAAGGCCACATGGTAAGAGAAATTAGGATATTTTTCCACAAGTTCTTTAAAATCTTCATCGTAAAACATCTCTTTGATGGATCTGGCCCCGTACCAGTAGGAGATCCTGCGGCCGGAATTGATTCCGTCCAGTTGGTGCAGAATATGGGACCGCAAAGGTGCCATACCGGCACCCCCGCCGATAAAGCACATCTCCCGGTCCGTATCCCTTGCCATAAAGTCCCCGTAAGGGCCTGACACCATCACCCGGTCGCCGGGTTCAAGCCCGAACACGTAGGATGAACCAAATCCCGGGGGAATGCCTTCGGTGCCCGGCGGCGGCGTTGCAATACGTACGTTGAGCATAAGAATCTCTTTATCATGGGGGGGATTGGCCAGGGAATAGGCCCTGAATCCGGGTTTTATGCCCTTGGATCTCAGCTCTAAAAGATTATATTTTTTCCATTCGCTGACATATTTGCTGGCAATATGAAAATCCTTAAAATCAATTTCATATTCAGGCACGTCAATCTGAATATAGGCCCCGGCCTTGAAATCAATGGGTTCGGAAGGACGCAGTACAAGTTCTTTAATAAACGTAGCCACATTCTTATTGGAGACCACTTCGGCCTCTACCTTCTTAATGCCGAAAATGGATTCAGGCACCTCAATGGAGAGGTCTTGCTTGACTTTAAGCTGACAGGAGAGCCGGACGCCTTCAGCCTTTTCCTTCCGGCTTAAATGGGACACCTCTGTGGGCAGCACGCTGCCGCCGCCCTCAACCACCTTGCACCGGCACATCCCGCAGGACCCGGACCCGCCGCAGGCCGAGGGCAGAAAAATATCCTCACCCGACAAAGCAGACAAAAGCGTGGGATTGCCCGAAATCTTCAAAGCATCGCCGGCCTTGCCGTTGATGGTCAGCACATGTTCTCCCTTTGTGGTCACTTTTGCTTCCACAAACAAGAGCACCATAACCAGAATACCTATAACAACGGTAAACACGATAATACTGATTAGATAAATCAAAGATATGCCTCCTTAATCCCTGGCGAAACAGCTCCCTGTGTTTGGACGGTTCGTGAGAAGGGCGTATGCCCGCAAAGTTGCCCATATGCAACGCCGCAGGCGGGTGATTTTACGTGCAAACACTATTATAAAGTAATGCCTGAAAACATCATAAAAGTCATGGCCATCAATCCGGCAATGATCATGGTAAACCCGAATCCTTGCAGACCTTCAGGCACGTCCGAATACCGGGCCTTTTTTCGGATAGCGGCCATGGTGACAATGGCCAGCATCCAGCCGGTGCCGGACCCTGCGCCGAAGACAATGGACTCAATAAAGGTATAATTGCGCTCC
>JAKSBO010000109.1 GCA_022361095.1 Desulfobacterales bacterium
CAATCAGTGCGGTGGGTTGTGTCATGCTTTTTGATTCTCTGGCTGCCAATTCTCAAAGTGTAGGCGAAAGCAGCTTCCACCAGTTGGGCCCGGGATGTACTCCAGTCGTATCCGATTGGTTTCGCTTAATTCCTTGGCAATATAGAGACCCAGTCCCGTTCCGGTATTTCGTGTCGTGAAAAAGGGTTCAAAGATCTGCTTGGCCACTTCAGGGGCGATACCGGGACCGTTGTCTACCACATCCAGTATAGGATGCTGGTACTCTTTGGTCATACCACCGACGATCCGTAATTGCAGGTTCTTCTTGTCACTATGCTCCCTGGCATTGTTGCATAGATTACTCACCAGTTGGCGCAGTTGCTCAGGATCCGCGAACACTTCAGTTGATAACGGCTCGATCTGCAGACGTATGCTCTCTTCTTTGAAACCCTGGTGTCTGATCAGATCGGTGGTAAGTTTTTTCAGCCAAGGCTCGAGCTGAATGGTGACCTGCTTGCCGGGTTCCCGGCGTGAGAGTTGCAGGACATTTTCGATGACCTGATTCACCCGGGCGGCATTAGTGGTGATGATTTCAGTCAGTCTTTTGTCGGCAACATTGAGGCTGGGGGATTCACGAAACAGTTGGCTGGCGTGACTGATCGCCCCCAGGGGATTGCGTATCTCATGGGCGATACTGGCAGTGAGCCTTCCCAGGGAGGCCAGTTTCATCTGTTGTGCCTCCCTGGTCACCTGTGAGGTGTCTTCGAGAAAGATCAGCATGTCTCCCGCCTCTTCACCGCTCAGCGCATTGAATTGCGCTTTGAGTTCAGGTCCCTGGCTTTGACTGCGAAAGGTGAGTTTCTGTTTGCGCTTGGGGTTTTGTCGTTTGCGGACGATATGTGCCAGCTCCGGGGAGGCCTTGGCCAGATGGCTGCCGGTGGTGGCTGAGGGCATCCCCAGCAAGTGCCAGGCAGGGTCGTTAATCATCAGGATCTTACCTGAGGCATCGATGACCAGGACCCCGGTCTGCATATGCTTTATGACATAGGCATTGATCTTGGCCATATGATCCAGCTCACTGGCCCGTTTCTCGGCCAGGCGCTCACTGGCCCGGGCCCGGCTGCTCAATACCCAGGTCAGCAGGGCGGTGGCGAAATAGACGGCTCCCAGGAAGCCAGCCTGGATAAACTGTGGCGATGAGCGGTTGCTCAGGCTGGCGTGGACCTGATCAGTGATCACGGCCAAAGCGGCCAATGCGGCAAACAGTAACGATGCCCGCCCCCCCATGATCAGCGCCCCTGCTGAGATGGAGACCGCGATCAGCATGCCTATGCCTGTCTGGATGCCGCCGCTGGCATGCATCA
>JAKSBO010000472.1 GCA_022361095.1 Desulfobacterales bacterium
AGCTGGTCGTTGACCAGGCGGGTAACCTTTTTCAAACGGCGATTCACATCAATCAGTTCAAGGACCTTCTGCTTTTCATTGACCGGGGCATTTATGGTGGAGGCGACCATGTCTGCAAGTGCGCTGGGTTCCTGCAAGGTTTTAACCATTTGACTTATTTCTGCAGGCAGTCCCGGCGAAAGCGTCACGATCTTTTCGTACTGTTCAACAATATTGGCCATCAATGCCCGGTTTTCTTTGTTCCTTTCGTTGTTACGGCTTTTAAGGACGGAAATGCCGGCATGCATATAATCCCGGTTTTCCAGGAACTCCAGCACTTTGAAGCGGTTCAGGCCCTGGATAAGCAACTGGGCCTTTTCGTCTTCCATTTTGGACATTTTAAGAATTACGGCAACGGTACCAATACGGCACAGGTCGTTGGCCGTATGCCTGGAATCAATATCCGAACGCTTTGACAGCAAAAGGCCAAGCATACGGTTTCCGGACATGGCATCGTCAATCAGGTCAATGGCCTCTTTTTGAATCAAAACCAATGGCAACACCATTTTGGGAAACAAATTGGTATCCACTATGGGAAGAATGGGGAGTTCGTCAGGTATGTCGTCAGTGGTGATGGGGACGGAGGGATGGGTTAATTCATCCATTCGTATTCCTTTTTATGAAAATCAGTGTAACCTGCACAGATTTTTCTTCGTTTGTTGCGGGTTGAGTCTGGTTGTTGATAGCCCAGCCCAGCCCATGGCTGTTTATTAGAAAGTCTGGGTAAGCTACTCAGATCTTTCAAACTTTGTTGTGGGCTGTGCCTGGCAGCTGATATGTCAGGTCAGCCTGTGGCTGTTATAAAAAATCGAGTGACCCATGGGTTTTGATCTTCTTTGAGGGCGCCACACCCGGGTATCAATTGACTTGGATCTATCCCACGGTTGTTATAAAAAATCAATGGGCATTTTGGGTTCTGAAGAATAATTTGCCTTGGGCTGTTTGCCTAACTTCAGTTCCAGAAACCCGTTGGCATACGAAGCAGAAACTTTTTCCATGTCAATGACACTGGGCAGATACAAAACCCGCTCAAACCGTCCGAACTGGATTTCAGCAAGTCTATAAGTGGTGGTGGGATCAGGCTGGCTGCTTTTACGCACCCCGGAAATTTTTACGGCTTTATCCGAGAGTTCAATCACCATATCCTCCCGGCAAACACCTGCGATTTCTGCCTGTATAATGATTTCATCCCTGGTTTCAAAAATATCCATCTGGGGACGCCAGATGCGTTTTGAAAAGCAGAACATGGGGTTAACGGATTGAAACATCTCTTCAAAAGACTTCTCTTCTGTGGCCGGTGTTTCAATATGATTCCCAAATTGAATTTTTATCTGTTCCATAACATACTCCTGATAATGGGAAGGGAACCACCCAGAATGCTGTTAACCTGTCCCTTAATCAATTCTGTCAGAGTACCATCTGACACAAAAGTTGTAAAGCACTATAAAATTAAATGGTTATCATGCCGGTTTGTCAAGTATTTTGCGCATGACCCTCGACAGCCTGTCCATGGAAAAGGGTTTTTGTAAAAAATTGTGGCATCCGTCACGAAGCATCATCTTTGTCTCTTCGTCCATGCTGGTGCCGCTGGAAATCAGCATCTTGATGCCGGGATCCAGTTTTTGAATTTGATAAAATGTCTCCCTGCCGTCCATGACGGGCATGATCAGATCAAGGATGACCAAGGCAATTTTACCCGGTTGCTCTGTTATCAGTGCCAGGCATTCCCGGCCATTGCGGGCTTGGAGAACCTGGTATCCCAAGGCGTCAAGAAGGCTTGCCCCCACCTCAAGGACTTCATCCTCGTCGTCCACGATCAGAACGGTTTCCCCGCCCCTGGGCATTAAGTCAAATGTGTCGCCAGCCTCTTCAATGGATTGCGCTTTCACGGGGGGCAACCCCGGAAGTGCTACCCTGAATATGGATCCGGCATTTTTTTTGCTTTCTACGGTGATAAATCCGCCGTGGTTTTTCACAATGCCGAATACCGTTGACAGCCCCAAGCCCCTGCCTTTTGTATCTTCGAGCATTTTGGTGGAGAAAAACGGGTCGAAAATCTTTTTCAAAATGGCTTGATCCATGCCGATTCCGGTGTCCTTGACACTGATTTCGACGTATGCACCGGGCTGTACCTCAAAATGAAAGCAGTTGGTCTTTTTAATGTTGATATTTCGGGTCTCGATGGTAAGTGTTCCGCCATCCACCATGGCCTGGGAGCCATTGACCAGAAGATTGAGCAGCACCTGTTCAAGCTGAGAACGGTCTCCGTTTATCTTGTGAAGACCCTTCCCTGTTTTTTTTTCAATGACAATATTTTCTTCTTCAAACTGAAACACCGTGAGGGCAATGTTTACGACCTGGTTAATATCCAGGGGTTCAACCTGGTATTTGCCCCCCCGGGCAAACCCTAAAAGACTGCCGGTAATTTCAGCGGCCGTTTCAATCAGCCGGTTCATCTGGCGGATATGATCCTTGATTTTTTCCGGCTGGCCTGAATTGACGCCCATCAGGGATAAATGTCCCTGGAGGGCCATGAGCAGATTGTTGAAGTCGTGGGAGATGCCGCCGGCCAACACGCTGATGGCTTCCATTTTCCGGGCCTGATTTTCCCTGATCTGTTCGGATTTTATTTCCGTAATATCCGATACGGTAACCAACAGGCCCTGGGAATGATCTTCGGGGTCCAGCCAGCACGCCCGAAAGCGGCAGTCAAAGGCGGTGTCGTCCACCCGCGACAGGCGGGAATCAATTGTGGCTGATCCTGTACGGTTAATTGCTGTGAAAAAGCTGTTATACACACGCTTAAATTCTTTATCCGTGGGAAAAAGAGAACGGGCTGGTTTGCCTGCCAGGCTTCGGCATTCATGGCCGGTCATGGCGTAGCAGGCGGGGTTTGCCCACACGATTTTGGTGCGATGAAGAATACAGATGCCTACAGGGGCGTAGATTAATACCTTTTTAATATTTTTCCTGGATAAAAAATCTGAATCCTTGGAATTAGGGGATTTTCGGTTAGATTTGTCCTGTTGATTAAGCTTCCGGTCAGAAGATGTGCCATCATGCCCATGGGTCATAAATTACTGCCTTCCAAAAATTGACGAATGCTTAAATTGTCTGATAAGTATATCAGAATTTTAAATGAAGGTCACCCCAAATGCAATTCAAATTCACATATGGTGCATTCTTACCCCTTGTTCCTGCATTGGCCAGCGGGCTCTTGCTTTTTTCCGCATTCCCTGGTCCCGGCCTCTATCCCCTAGCCTTTTTTGCCCTGGTTCCGTTATGGTTTTCCATTGACCGGCTGGGTTCAAAACAGGCCTTTTATGCCGGCATTGCCACAGGGATCGGCTTTTATCTGCCCCTGATCTACTGGATTTGTCCCACCCTGATAAAATACGGCGGCATAAATCCTTTCGCGGCCTTGTCCTGCCTGGTGCTGCTGGTTTTTTACCTGTCTGTCTATATGGGCGTTTTTGCCCTGGCCATGAAAAGGATACCTGTTCCCCAAGGCCTGGTTCCCTTTTGGGGGGCTGTGGCCTGGACCGCCCTGGAATATATCCGGATGTATGCGTTATCTGGCTTTCCCTGGGGATTGCTGGGTTACAGCCAGTACCCTAATCTTGTTTTGATTCAGGCGGCAGATACCTTCGGGGTTTTGGGGATCTCATTTCTGCTGGTGCTCACCAACGGGTTACTGGTAACGGCCTTTGGGGCGGTTGCCCAAAGGACATGGCCGGGGAAAAAAAATATGGCGGCCTTAAGCCTTGCAATGGGGTTGATTTGCCTGGCCTTTGTTTACGGTCATTTTGAACTGGCAAATATCCGGGGAGAGATTAAAGAATCACCGTCCCGGAAAATTGCCGTTATCCAGGCCAACATCTCCCAGGACCGGAAATGGGATAAGGCATTTATTAATGAAACCATAGACCGGTATTCCCGGTTATCCCTCCGGGCGGTTCCCTGCGATCTTGTGGTGTGGCCGGAAACGGCTTTGCCCTTTTATTACGGTATGGACCCTGTGCCCTCGTGCCGGGTGGATACCATGGTCAGAAAGGCAGGGACCTTTTTTCTCATCGGCATCCCTGCAGCCCAGCCTTCAGACCATGGATTCCTGTACTACAACCGGGCCTGTATGCTCTCCCCCCTTGCCCTGCCAATGGGGTATTATGACAAACACCACCTGGTGCCCTTTGGGGAGTACGTCCCCTTTGAAGACCTGCTCTGGTTTGCCGAAAAACTGACAGCCGGCGCCGGTGATTTTTCAAAGGGAACAACCGGGCCTGTGCCGTTGAAATTCGGTACGGGAACAACCGGGGTGTTAATCTGTTTTGAGATTCTTTTCCCCGATATTTCCAGGGACTTTGTGCGCAATGGGGCTGAAGTTTTAACCACCATGACCAATGATGCCTGGTTCGGCCGGACCCAGGCTGCGCTGCAGCATTTTTCCATTTCCGTGTTCAGGGCCGTTGAAAACCGTCGCAGTGTGGTCCGGGTTGCAAACACAGGGATTTCCGGATTTGTCGATCCTTCGGGTGCCATCCTTGAAAAAACTGATATTTTTACGACGTGTACCCTTACCCGGCAGGTGCCGGTCTTTTCCGGAACGACATTGTATACCCGCCACGGGGATTTTGCCGCCAAAGCCTGCCTGGTTGCATTCCTTTTGATTATTGTGATAGAACTCATGAGAAAAAAAATTAGGAGGTTTTTATAATGAGTGTAGAATACAAACAGATTATCTCTTCCGTCACTGCTAAAGCCAACCAGCTTAAGGAGTATCTTTGACCTCCCTGTAAAAGAAAAACGGCTTCGGGAGCTTGAACTGCTCATTGCCAAGGAAGACTTCTGGAATGATGCGGACAAGGCCACCGAGATGTTAAAAGAGCGCACCGCCATCGCCGGCGTTATTGACGCCTGCAATGACATATTTTCAGATATCGAGGATGTGGAGGTGATGCTGGAACTGGCCAAAGAGGAGTCGGACAAGTCTGCCGAGCAGGAAGCCGGTCAGATGCTGGACCGGCTGGAGAAAAAGGTAAAGCGTTTTTCCCTGGAGATTACCCTGGACGGGGAGGATGATGCCAGGGATGCGATAGTCTCCATCAATGCCGGTGCCGGAGGAAC
>JAKSBO010000234.1 GCA_022361095.1 Desulfobacterales bacterium
ATCTGATTTTAAAAATCGAATCCATTATTGATGATCTTAAGGCGCTTATTCCGGATATGATCATGCGTTATCCGGGAGAGACGCTGACCTATGAATTGAAAAAAATCGGTGCAGCCCATCTGTCTAAAACCGTTAAAGAGTACCTTGACCTCTCCCCGGACGGCAGGCAGGCCCAAAGGCAGACCTTTGAAAAAACCATTGAAAGCCTTCATGATGTATGCACAAGATCCCGGCAGATTGTAGACAATAACGAAATCGCAGAATTTAAAACCATGGCCCATTTTCTTGAGGGCAAATTTTCATAAAGGAGAACACCTATGTCCAGTTTGGCTCAGGAACTTGCCGTCGTGGCCGGTCAGGCCAAAGCACCCGTATTAGCAGAAGTGACACAAGCATCAGGGCAGGGGGCGCTTACCCCTGTCCAGGCCCCGGACCAGTTGGTGCCGGTCCAGCCCGGGCACCTTGCTGTTGACGATGTCAAAGCACTTGAAGAGGCGGCTGACGGTTTTGTGGAGAAGGTTAAGGCAGATTCTTCGGACTGGCGGCTCGGCAACTTTGTTTTTTCTTTAGGCCGGGAAATTATGGAAAAAACCCAGACCCAGGTCTCCCTTTACGACCGGAAAATGGGCTCGGTGCTCAAAAATGTGGCGTCTGAGGAGAGTTCGCCTGTGGCAAGAAATATTCTGGCCATCAAAACCGAACTGGACAAGGTCAACCCCACCATGGTGGCAAAAACGGAAATGCCTTTGCCCAAAAAGGTGATGGGGCTTTTTACCCGTACCGTCAACCGTCTGCCCAAAGGGGATGAGATCCTGCGTATTATTGCTGAACGCAGGGAAACCGTGAATTCCACCATTGACGGCATCCGGGACCACTTGCGCAGCGAGGCGGACCAGGTGGCATTTGACTCGGCGGAGTTGGCCCAGATCTGTGACGCCTTAAAAGAGATTCAGCCGGCGCTGCAGGAGCAGATTTACCTTGGCCAGCTGATTTGGGAAAAGCTCTCCGCCCACCTTGAGACGGTGGATGATCCCCGGGTCAAAGAGGCCCTGACCACCCTGACATCGGATTTGGCCATGGCGGTTGTGGATTTGCAGACCATTGACAATTCCAATCTGCAGACCCGGTTCGGCGGAGAGATGATGGTTAGAAATTCACACCTGGTCCAGCGCCTGGTTCAGCGTACGGACATGATCCTGGCCACAGCCGTGAAAAATGCCCTGGCCGTCCGGGTGGCCGCCGAACAGCAGTTGGATACCTTGAAACATCTGGATATGGTCCAGCAGGCAGCGGCCGAGACCATGACGGACACGGCAAAGGTCATTGGCGATGCCGCGGTTAAAGGGGCAAAGATGAGCCAGAGCATGACCGTGAACATTGAAGCCCTGGAAGAGGCATGCAATACCTACGAGCAGGCGTTTGAGGCCTACGCGGCCATTTCAAAGGAGACCATCAGCATTGCGTCCCAAAGTTCCAATGCGTTAGGTGTTATGAATGAACGTTTCAGGGCCAGGACAGATGCATTAACATCACGGCGCCGGGAGTAGTAGTGTTTGAACGCAAAGTCGCCCACCTGCGGCGTTGCAGAAAAATTTGCAATCCTCACAACTATGAGGTTGCTCCGGTTCCAAATTTTTCTGCGCCTTG
>JAKSBO010000054.1 GCA_022361095.1 Desulfobacterales bacterium
ACCTGGGAGCCGATCTGGGCTTGCAGGCTCGGGTCAAACAGGCTTTTGGCAAGCCCTGCCAGGAACAGCCCCGCCAGTACAACGCCATACACCGGGAATAGCGTAATGCCCACACATCCGATGAAACACAGGGCTAGGGCGAGCAGCAATACCGGTTTGTTGCCATAACGGCCGGCAAACAGCGCGCCCAAGGGGCCAAGCACGGCCGTGGCCTGGTTGACGGCGATCAATGAGGTGACAGCCGTGAGGGGAACCCCAAGCCCCCGGGCAAGTTCCGGTGCAAAGGGATAGGCCATGCGGCGGGCGGTATTCAGCATCAGTTTGCTGAACGTTGCCACGCCGATAAATGCGTAAAACGAACGGGAACGGACCGTCATAGGCGCTTTGACGGAATTTAAAGGGCTGCCAGAAGCCGGAATTTGTCAAAGATCAAAAGCAGGCCAATAACAATAAGAAGCCCGCCTGCACACTTATTAATGATGCCCATGGCCCGGGTGGCCTTTTTCATGAAACCGAGCATGGAGTTGATGAAAATGGATATCACAATAAAAGGCAGGGCCATGCCTGCAGAGTAGGTGGCCAGCAACAGCACGCCTTTAAGGACGGTGTCCTGGCTGCCTGCCACAATGAGAATACTGCCCAGCATGGGTCCGATGCACGGGCTCCAACCGGCGCCAAAGGCCATGCCGATTAAAAATGTGCCAAAGAGATGAAATGGGGTCTCTTTGAAATGAAATTTGCGTTCAAACTGGAAACTTTTAATGTTGATAATGCCGAGCAGGTGCAGCCCGAAGATCAGGATGATGCCGCCGCCCACATAACGCACAACCCATGAATACCGGGAGGCAAGCCCGCCAAGAAAAGAGGCGGAAGCCCCGAATAAAATAAAAATAAAGGAGAATCCGGCAACATAGGCCAGGGTGGACAGGATCACTTTTTTGCGTACCGCTTTGTCGTCCGCGGTCAGCTCATCTAAAGAGAGCCCCGTGATAAAGCTGAAATAGGCCGGGATCAACGGCAGCACACAAGGGGAGAGAAAGGACAATAGGCCTGCCGCAAAAGCTGCAGGGTATGTAATGGTCTGGGTCAGCATGGCTTTGTTTCCTCTAAAATGAAATATTTGATTTAAACTAAGCTTTTTGGCCGTGGTTTTCAAGTGGGACCCCAAGGCGGGAATGATAAAAAGGCGAAATACCTTTGGGTGGATCAGGGCGTTTGGTTCAAAGACGGCTATCCGAATCCGGAGACACATATTCTGTCAGATGCAAAGCCCAAAAGACGAATCACTAAATATCTGTGCGGTAAAGTTATTCTAATTATTAGAGCCACCCTAAATATAAAGACGATCTTTACCCGGGTTCTAAAGTCTGATAAAACCTGCCACATCTTATAATCCGTTTAAAAAGAGAAGGTGCTTACATAATATATATGTCCGATTATCAATATCAATACAACTTATGCAATGTGCCTGCCTGGGTCATCGGTTCCAGAGAATTCAACGCGGACCCTGTACCGTTAAGTGTTCATGGGGTACGGACAGCACATGCCCATTTTTTCAAACAATTGGACGCGCTGGCCGGCTGGGAAGATAGAGCAAGAATATTTCAGGATTATATGGAGGTTGCGTTCCATCTTCATCAATGGCGGGAAAAAGGTAATGTCGGGCAATTGCTCAGTATAAAGCACAGTTATTTAAGGTTTCTTAGGGGGTGGCTTTTTGATGCCGATTCCGTTGAAGGGGCTGTTTTGAAGGGATGGGTGCAGACCCGGATGGGGTTGCCGCCAGTCCATCATCGCGGCCGAATCGACGGGAAGGAGAGTGAGGAGTATTTATCATACATGAAGGACCGCATGAAAGGTTCCGCCCGAACCAATGGTATTTTTAACCAGCTGGACCTTCTCTATGAATTTGTTCAGTATGAGCTGAAACGCCGTGATCCTGATACCACTCACATCACCCTTTATAGAGGGGTCCATGGTTTTTTTGACCATGATCTGCTTGAATGGGATAAAAAGAGAGGTAAAGGGGTGGTCCGGCTCAATAATCTGAATTCTTTTACCCATGATTTTGAGCGGGCTTGGGAATTCGGCACATTCGTTATTGAAGCCCAAATACCTGTTTACAAAATTTTTTTTGATGGCGCTTTTCTCCATGCCGGAATACTTAAAGGCGAGGAGGAGGTTCTGGTTATTGGCGGTGAGTACGATATTAAAAGACGAATCATATAAAAGCCACGGGCTGGCCTGACATATCAGCGGCCAGGCACAGCCCGCAACAAAGTTTGAAAAATCTTAGTAACTTACTCAGACTTTCTTATAACGGCCATGGGCCGACCTGGTCTATCAGCACCCAGGCTCGCCCCACAACAAAACATGAAAGAAGCGTAGTAACTTATTGGTTCTTTCTTATAAAAAGCAGGGAAGATTTATGCAACCGGTACCAATACCCGACAGAAAACAAATTGTGGAGAAGGCAAAGGGCGCCTTTGTCGGTCTTGCCATCGGAGATGCTTTAGGGGCGACTACAGAGTTCATGACGCCTGGGGAAATTAAATTACAATATGGCGTACATCAACAGATCATCGGAAAAGGGTGGCTCTATCTTAAACCCGGCCAGGTGACCGATGACACCCAGATGTCAGTGTGTATCGGACGGGCCATTGAAAAATCGGGGGGATGGGATCTCACCGCCGTGGCCGAGGAATTTGCCGATTGGGTAAAAGGCCGGCCCATTGATGTGGGTTCTACATGTGCCAGGGGGATCAGGAACTATATTCTTCACCAGACCCTTGAGGTGGCTCCGAGTCGCTGGAGTGCCGGAAACGGGGCATTGATGCGCATGCTTCCCGTTGCCCTTTACACCTTGGGAAATGAGGACCTCCTTGCCCGGTATGTGGTGGAGCAGGCCCATATTACCCACAATAATCCGTTGTCTGATGCGGCATGTATCTTCTTTGGCCGTCTGCTTCATGAGGCCTTGATGGGTGCTGAATTATTCGGCCGGCTTCTGGCCCTGACCAAAAGTTTTGTGAAAAACCATCCGGATTTTGCTTATAATCCGTATCCGGGTAAAAGCTCTGCCTATGTTGTTGATACGGTACAGACCGTTTTCCATTTTTTATTTTCAACGGACAACTTTGAAGATTGCCTGGTGGGTACGGTAAACCAGGGCGGGGATGCCGATACCACCGGCGCATTGGCCGGGATGCTTGCCGGCGCTGTTTATGGCGTCCAGGGGATACCCAAACGCTGGTTGAAACGACTGGATCACCGGGTCTGTTCCGAGGTGGATGCCCTTGCAGCCTATTTGGTGGAGCGCTCTCCGGCACTTTTGTCATTGACGGATTGAAATTTTATTAAACGACATTGTGGTATCAAAACCTGAAAAGGAAATTATGAACTATCAACATGTATTTAACGACGGGGCTGTGTGCGGCCTGCCCGCGGGCAAGGTGGTTTGCGTGGGGCGCAATTATGTGGATCATATCAAGGAACTGGACAATCCCATGCCCACGGAACCCATTTTATTTATAAAACCCGCAACATCCCTGCAGCCCATCAGCCGGCCCATTGTGATCCCTGATTTTACCCAGGACTGCCACAATGAGACGGAATTGGCCGTGTTGATCGGAAAAAAGCTCGTCAGGGCAGGCCGTAAAGAGGCCGAGGCGGCTGTTGCAGGTTACGGGCTTGCGTTGGATTTGACCCTGCGGGATGTCCAGAAATCCCTCAAAGAGAAAGGGCTGCCCTGGGAGAAGGCAAAAGCATTTGACGGATCATGTCCCATCTCGCCTTTTATCGGACCCCGGGAACTTGCCGACCCCCAGGATACGCAGTTGAAACTGGAAGTAAACGGGCAGGTGCGGCAGAATGAGAGCACAAAATTGATGATCAACAAAATATTTGATTTAATCGTCTACATGTCCGGTTTTTTTACGCTGTTACCCGGAGATGTCGTTCTGACCGGAACCCCGGCCGGTGTGGCGGCTTTGAGATCAGGTGACCAACTTGAGTTGGAGCTTGACGGCCGGTTTGGCTTTTCAGCATCTGTTGCCTGAGCCGGCTTTTTCAGCCGCATATTAGGGTGCAGTAATTAGATTACATGCTTAATGCCATTTCATGGCACGAATGGCAAGGCAGTGGCGCCGGGCTTCCCCATTACATTACACAAAGGGGGAATAGAAGGCAGCAGACATTTTTCAGCGATCAGGACTTAAAAGCCGATCTGGCTTTGATGGCGGAATGGTGTTCGAACTATAAGCCCGATGTATGGGCCTCCTGCCTGATGCCCAATCACATCCACCTTATGGCAGGTCCTGGAGCCAAGGATGGATTAGATCCTGCCGTTGGGGAGGCACACCAGCGATATACGAGAAGATCAACTTCAGGGAAGGCCGGCGCGGCCATTTATGGCAAAAGCAATTGGAGACCATTGTTGAGAGACGACTCAGGCCAAAAAAAGCCAGGTCGAAAGAAAAATACGTAAGGTGTTTCCAGATTAAAAGGGCCAATCCCAGATTATCTATTATTTTTGGCCAAGGGCCTTGCCCGAAAAAGCGATGATTACTTTTGAATCGGGTCAGCGGGCCCTTGGATCAAAACATAAGCACTTCTTGTTCCAGTGGTGGGTCAATGTCTATGCCCCTTGATGAAAACGAGAATTCAAAGGGCTTATAACTTTCCTCAGCGGCTAATTCCCTCTGCGTTTTTCTGCAGCCTCGTGATCCTGTTGTGCCTCTATGGATAAAGTTGCTATCGGTCGGGCATCCAGACGCTTTACGCCAATGGGTTCACCGGTCACCGCACAATAACCATAGGTGCCTTCCTCGATTTTATTAAGCGCGTCCTCTATTTTTTTCAAGAGTTTACGGTGGCGATCTCGTGTTCTTAGTTCAAAATTTGTTTCCACTTCCCTTGCGGCACGGTCAGTTAGATCAGCTTCCCCCGGGCTTCCTTGGACCATTTTAGCTACTGTTTCCCGGGATTCTGCTAAGAGCGCTTCACTCCACCTAATAAGCTTGTCGCGAAAATACTGCAGTTGATTATCGTTCATGTACGGTTCGTTTTCTGAAGGCCGATATTTTGTTTCTGGCTTTGTATTCATAGGCGCCCTCCTTGTTTCATTGCATATATGTTTGAAAAAACGCTTGCGCTAATGCAAATATATTTGCAATAAGATATGGATGGGCGGTTCCTTGTCAAGGCTATTGCGAAAACACTTTCAATAATAGGAAAAAATATAAGTTTTTTAAAGTAAGGAGGAACAAGACCTTGGGACGTATTACAATACAGAAAACAGCCATAGAGAAGGTCTTTAGGCAGCATGAAAGACCGCTTGGCATTGATGAGGTCCTAAAATATGGTCGCAAGCTCGTGGCGTCGCTCAATCAGGCAACGGTCTATCGCAATCTAAAAACTTTGATTGATGACGGCTGGCTGAAACGGATTTCTCATCCCATTCTCGGCTCTCTATATGAACGAACCGGAAAGGGACATCACCACCACTTTTATTGCAGAGGATGCAACCGTACGTTTGATATTTCCGGGTGCGCCCTGAAGGAAGAGCATACAGCACCAGACGGATTTATTGTAGAGGACCATGAATTATTCTTATTCGGTGTTTGTCCGTCTTGCGTTGAGAAGACAACGTGACGCTTTTACTTAGAGGACGCATCCGGCGCCTGCTGGAAATGATGAATCGTTTTCTGCTGCCATGGGCCGCATATTTTGGGTTATTTTCCAGCACCTCAAATTGTCCGTGCTGCGGACAGCCTGTTTGCCTGGTGGGGGCCTCAGGCACGGGAATTATCGCTGTTTTTTCAGCCGCCGTAACCGGATTTTTTTGAAGGCGGCGACGCTCCCGGCTTGAGATGGATTCACTGTTGAAAATAATATACGTTGGCATGGCAAGGCAAAAAATTGATTGTTAAACTCCGTATTCGTTATCGACAGATAACCGGTGCAAGATATAGTCCGAAGTCTGCTGAACAGGGCTTCTTTAGCGGACTGCCCGGTCATTCATGCCGCGAATTAACAGCGCAATGCCCGCTGCGATGAATGGAATACTTAAAGCCTGCCCCATATGCACTCCCCAATACACCGCAAACTCAGCCTGGGGTGTTTTGACATATTCGAGTAAAAAACGCACCGTGAAGATTGCAACCAAAAACAACCCTGCCAGGTATCCGTCAGCAAGTTTGTGCCCCCTTATGCGATAGATAAGAACCAGCAGGACGAAAATCGACATATAAGCCAGGGATTCGTATAGCTGGACCGGGTGCCTGGGAAGGCTGTCCAGCCGCTCGAACACGACCCCCCAGTCACCGCCCGTCGGAAGCCCTATGATCTCGGAGTTCATGAAATTTCCGATCCGGATTAAAGCGCCCCCAAAAGCCCCGGGAATGGCCAGGCGATCCAGAAGCCAATCCAGATGGCGGTCGTGTCTGCGGGTAAAAAAAGCCAAGGCTATGACGATGCCCAGCGCCCCGCCATGGCTGGCCAACCCACCTTCCCATACCTTCAAGATCTTTACTGGATGTGTGATATAGTACACGGGATCATAAAACAGGCAATGCCCAAGCCTGGCCCCTATAAGTGTCCCGACAATCACATACGTGAATAAATTTTTCAGCTCATCTTGAGAAATCCCTTCCCGATCATAAATTCGATGCATCATATATAAGCCGGCCATAAAGGCCCCGGCAAAAAATAGTCCGTACCATCGGATATAAATACCGCCAAAAGAAAAAAAGAGGGGATCTGCGTTCCAATGTATTATCATTTCTCTTCGATGACTATGTTAGTGTTTATTTGATAATGTTATTATACAATCTCTAAGGGTGTTTGTCACAACTGAGATATGCTGACCGCCATGGCAAAAGCTGCCGGCATGGGGTGAAGCCGGCGGAAAATTTGTGATAATCAAGTTTACCGGATTCAAATTGAGCAATCCATTCACAAGCATTCTGAGGCAGAATTCAGCCACAGTATTTGCCGCGATTATGCAAAAAACACTACCCGGATTATATGATCTTTCTAAGGAATAACACGGCGAGCTTAGGTTATAAAGGCTTGTTTATGTCGAGATACAGCCGAATACAAGATCTTATATTTATTCCTCCATGCCGTAGATTGAAAAAGGGGCATGTGTCAAATGCATTTTAGCATGGGCGCTATATCATGGTTGAAACATCCAGCAAAGCCTTATCCAGCCGCTTGGGCGATATTTTAAACCGGGTTTTCAGTTCCTGGGCATATACCGAGATTTTATATTCCTCCAGCATCCAGAAGAATTCTTCCACTGCATTGGATTTTTCCGTTGAAGAGCCCGGGTCAAGGGTTGAAACCAGGTGGGCAAGTTTTCGTTCATAGGGCGCCACAAGTTCTTTTTTCCGGGTCTCTTTGGCCGGGTTGTCCACCCATTTCCTGGCACGGATGGAGAGGCATTCGATATTTTTAGGCAGCAGGGCAATCCGGTTTAAATCGTACAATTCCAGGAAATTGGCCGGGCACAGGTTTTTCAGCTCGTTGAATATTGCCGTCAATGCCTCGAAAATCACCGGTCTCTTTTTAGCAGCAAGACTTAAGGTTTGCAGGAGATCAAAACAGGCGGCATATTCCCGGCCCACGGTTAAAATGTTTCCCATGGCTTGTTGGCCTAACGTGTACAGCTTTGAACGCAGCCCTTGCACATGGGCATCAAATGCTTTTTGTGTAAAAACCGCCTTTTGTAAAAAAGCCTTTGCCATGGCCTTGTATGCCATGGCGGTAAATGTGGGCCGGTCATTGAAGTAGGGTGCGAACCGGCTTAAATCCCGGGTCCTGTTTATATCTTTTTTCAATGC
>JAKSBO010000497.1 GCA_022361095.1 Desulfobacterales bacterium
AAAAAAGAAAAATAATAGCAGGTGGTCATGAACCCTGTTGATTCAAATGCCGGCAATGGCTTCATAAGCGCATCTTACCCCCTGGATCTTGTGAACCAGGCCCGTGAGGTAATGCTTGGTGCAAACCGGGAACTCTTCTCTGCCAACATCGCCGACATCTCATCAGACCCGCCGGCTGAGTTTTCTCAACTCTCCTTTCAACTCACCTCCAGGCTGGACGGATTTTCAGAGTTGCTCTCTGCCACCGATTTTTTCTCCGAATCGTCTCCATATCAAGACGGGACCGCATCCGAAGAGACCGAAAATTCGACGTTTTCAGACAACACAGACACAAACCAGGCCTTTTCCGCTTTGGATCCCAAAGACCGGCAAGAGTCAGTAAAAACAGTTATTGAGGCGTATAACGAACTGGTTGAATGGCTGGACAGCAGTCAATACGCCATCAATCCCTCATTAAAGGCGGAGCTGTTTAAGGATATGGACTCGCAAGTACTGGAAGAGATAAGATCCAACACATCCCCGGCCCAGGAAAATGCCCCGGCGGCCCGTGTAGACGGAACGGTATCCCAAGACCGGCAGCCAGAGCCTTTTTCCACACAGGTTGGTGAGGCATCGGATGAGACCATGGAAGCCGCCCTTTCGGAAATTGGCCTGACCTTAAATACCGACGGCACCCTGGAGGTTGAAAAAAAATTTGACGCGCAGTTCCAAACCGATTTCAGCCGGGCCTATAATGTTTTGGCCGGGGAGGAGGGATTTTTCACCAAAATCGGTTCCGCAATTGATAAGCTGAACAGCAGAGACAGCCGTTTCAATGTTTCCACCCAAAATGACAACACCCAGGTCTATACCAGTGATGCCGGTGTTCAAGTCCGCAATATTTACCGGACCAATATTACGTCTCTTCTCAATATTTTCGCATAAGGCCGCCTCAAAGCCCGGCCAGGTCATATTCAATATCTTCAAAAATATCTTCGATTTTATACAAGGCTTTATCCGCCTCGGAAAGCTTGCGGTCGGCGATATACCCCTCAGCTTCAGAATACAGAGCTTTCAGCCGGTCTTTTTGTTTAAGCAAAATATCCTTTGCTTTCGGATTTCCATCCAGGGCGTAAAGCAGCTTATCCAGTTTTGCCACAAGGTCATAAAGGGCGGGATCATCGTATTCTTTGATGGCCTTGGCATGGATGAGGGCCGCGGCCAATTTAGGGTATGCCGCTTTTAATCCTTTGGTGTAGAACGGGCGCACATCCACCGTCAACTGCATATATTTACTCATACCGTCTCTTCTCCTCTTCCCTGACCGGTGATCAGACCGGACCATGGCAAAAATGAAATTTCTTCTACTGCCAACTTCAAACAAGACTATTGGGCCATTTCCCGTTATTATAGTGCCGGGCCGAAAACCTGGAAAGTTTGCCGATTACTTCGCCGGGCGCTATTATATGATCAAAACATGCAGAATGGGAGGAATATATTATGTTTACCCTCAACGATTTGTTCGATATTGCCATAAAAATGGAAGAAAACGGCCGGAATGTCTATTTGACCGCACTAAAGCAGGCCGGCAGCAGGGATATGGAAAGCCTTGTTCAATGGATGGCCGATGAAGAACACTGCCACAAGTCCTGGTTTGAAACACAAAAGGAACACCTTTCGTCAAGCAGCCTGGATCTTGGGATCATGCTTCCCGGTGTGATTAAAGAGATGATGGGTAATAACAGCCTCTCTTTAGATGAGCTGGATTTTTCCCAAATCGCCACGCCGGTTCAGATGCTTGAAACATTCATCATGTTTGAAAAAGACACGATTCTTTTTTATGAGTTTCTGGAGGCCTTTGTGGAATCCGAACCGGTCAAAGCAGGACTGCACAAAATCATAGCTGAAGAGATGGCCCATGTGGACAAAATATCCGCCATGATCAAGTCTTTTGAGGATGCCTCTAATAATTAAAATTTTGGTTTGAGTTCGAGGTGGCTTTGAGCCTGGAGGGGATTAAAACACAAGCCCCTCCGGGGCCAAGAACGGCAAACACCTGTCTCCCCCCCCAATTGCATAAAACGTTATGCCATTGGGGGCCTTTGGATCACGCCTCCCGGTGAACCGTAATCTGGGGAAAGGGAATATCCCAGCCGTATTGGGAAGCCGCATCAACACACCATCTTTGGATGGCACGTTTCAATCGGTTGTATATCGGCGCCTGGCTGCCTTTAAAATCGGCAATGACCACAAAATCCAGGGAAGAGGCCCCGGCTTCGGCAAACTCCACCCTCAGATTCAGCAATTCTTCAGCATACCCTTCTTTTTCAATCTTATTTTGAATAAAGTCAGCCAAAAGATCAGGAATCGTTGTGGTGGCATCTTTCTGGTGGCCATAACCGATACCAAAGGGGACTTTGAGTCTGAAATTCACAGAGAGGTTCAAAGGTGTCATCCCTAAAAAATCAGCCGTCTGATAGGTCTTTTTGGCACCGCCTCTTAATACCAGTTCCACGGTTTCATGGCTCAAATGGGTTACGCCGCCCCGGGTACCGTCGGAAAGAATCACCCAGTCATTTTTCCGGCATGGGAACCAGGACTCACTGCGGTCAAATGTTCTGGATGTTTTACCCGTAAGTTCCGTGATGGGGATTCTTAGTGTAATGCCCAAATCGGGATTTTCCAGCAGGCTGTGAAAATTGATATGTTTAACCCGCCAGGGGACTCCCTTATAAATCATGCGTTCCCCTTCCCGGACCGCACCGACATTGAGCATCAGTTTGCTTGTGTCCAGATACATGGGCAGGGTGGCTTTGGCTGCCCATATCACCCCCAGAATAAAGATAATGGTCAGGGAAAGCAGTACCCAGTCCTCCACAAAGTAGAAGAGCGCAACGATTGCCAGCACGGTCAATACAAGGGTTACGGCCCGGTACACCAGTTCAAGCACCCGTATATGAAAAGGCCGGTACTCCAGTTTGTATCCGGGCACAAACCGGATCAAATTCTGATAAAGAAATTTTATGAACAACACCACGCCAATGCAGGTCAAAATGGCCAGAAACAGGTACAGCCCCCGGGTTTTAAAAAATCGTTTAACGGAGTCCTGGGTGCTGTCAATAACGGAAGCCTCCTGCCGCTGAATTTCGTCAAGTTTAAGCTGGACCAGGTCCACCTTGTTTTTTATCTGACTTTCAAGGCCTTTGTACTCGGGCAGAAGATTTTTAAGGGCGGATGCCAGTGCCTTGTCTTTGGTCTGGCCGATCAGAGATTCAATGCGGTTTCTGGCCTTGACCGCAACGGGAAGCAACTCCCGGTAATTGGCCAGTTCATCATTGAGCTTTGATTTATGCCTGGCTTTAACAGTGAGCCGCTTAAGCTCCATAATCCCGGGTTCGGCCAGGGAGAGCAGCTCCTCTTTCCAGTCGAACCGCTCTTTTTTCTTGCTCACAAACAAACCGATTTCAACACCGGTGGCGGTCATTTCAAAATCGGTCACAACACTGGCCATCTGCTTATCCAATTCGGCAAGCTCTTCGCTGAGATATTGTTTTTCGGTTTCGGAACTGGCCTTGTCCATGGCCCGTTTTTTTTCATCCATACGCTGTTTCAGCGTTGCTTTGCTTTTGACAATGGATTTGAGAATTTCAAGGGTATTTTGTTCAGCTTGGGTTTTTGATACGGACTGGCCGCCCGTTTGACCCTGGGTATGGGCTGCCACAGCCCCGGGAGCCGAAGAAGCCGCCGGGTTCTCCTGGCTGATTGCGATGCAGGGCAACAGGATAAATGCCGCGATGACA
>JAKSBO010000646.1 GCA_022361095.1 Desulfobacterales bacterium
CCGCCATCTGGTAGGTGGTGCCGATGATGGGGATCTCCACTGCCGCGATCAGGGGCAGTGTCTGGGTTTTACCCTTGTATTCCACCACAAGGCCGGCTGTACCTGCGCCTGCCCGGATATTATTTTCAGGCACGTCAGGCCAGTTCATGGCCATCAGATCATATTGTTTTGCGATCTTTTCCAGTTCCTTGGGGTCGGAGATATCCTTGCGTTCAAATTTGAAAATACCCAGGTTTTTGCTGTTCAGTTTTTCCACAGCGGCTGCCACCTCATCACCAAGGTGCGGGAGCGCATCCAATCCGATTAACGGCGCGATATCATTGAGCCCGGAAGAGATATACATGGTAATGTTGATCTTATCGGTCTGGCGCAAAAGCGCCGAAACTTTGTTGTTCAGCTTGCGGATGGCGCCGGTCAACTGGTATTCGAGACCATCGGTGGAGGTAATGGCCGGGATTTTTTCGATGAGATCTCCATGGAGGATCACCAGGCCCATGTAAGCGTTTTTAAATTTCAGCTCATCGTTTTCCATCACCCTGATCTGTACCGGGGATATGCCATAATCCCTGGCCATTTCACGGTTCCGGCCTGCCTGGTCCCCCATGTCGGTTTCCTGGGAGACATTATAAAACGTAAAGTTGAAATAGCGTCCGGCCCGGGCTCCATATTCCGCGAGCAGGTCCCTTAAATACCGTTCCGTATTGTTGTGGGGTGCGGGCAGATTTTTTGAAAAAAACACTTTGATGTTCAACGGTTCTGACAGGGTGGACACGGCCTGTTTGCTGGCATCGGACAGGGAGTAGATCCGGTTGGCCGTCAGGTCAAACCTGAAAAACAGGCTTAATCCGGCCACATTCAACAGCACGATAACCACCGCATACAAAATAAATTTCAGATAATATTCTTTAAGGAAAGGCTTACCCATGGTGACTCCTTAATTTTTTTCTTTCATGGCAATGTCGGTTGAGAAAATGAAAATAAATATCACGGATGCAAAGTAAATCAGGTCCCTTGAATCAATGATGCCCTTGGAGATATTTGTGAAGTGGGCGTTGGCGCCAAGGTATTGTACAACGGGCACAAGCGGCTCGGGAACAAAAAACAGCATCCGGTCAATAATGGTCAGGGTAAAACAGATGGCGCACCCAATAATAAATGCGATGATCTGGTTGCGCGTCAATGCCGAGGCAAACAGCCCGATGCTGCAGTATGCGCCTCCAAGAAGAATCGCCCCAATGTATCCGCCGGCCACAGGCCCAAGGTCCACATCTCCGATAAAGGAGATAAACAGCGGGTAGGAGAGGGTGGGCAGCAGCATGGCTGCGGCAAAGGCGCCGGCCGCAAAAAATTTGCCCAGGGCAATATGGGTAAAGGAGACGGGCATGGTCAAAAGGCTTTCATAGGAGCCCACGTTTTTTTCTTCGGCAAACATGCGCATGGTCACGGCCGGAATAAAAAAGGAGAAGGTGATGGGCAAAAGGGCGAAAAAGTCCCTTAGGTCAGCACGTCCGTAAATGAAAAAGGTGGAAAAGAAAAACCATCCCGTTACAATGAGAAACAGGGAGATTACAATATAGGCAATGGGTGAAATAAAATAGTCCTTAAATTCCTTTAAGGCGATGGTTTTGATCGGTGTCATGTGTTAAACGCCCTCCCGTGTCAGTTCATGGAATATTTCCTCAAGGGCTAAGGATTGTCTTGCAAGCTCGGTGATAATCCAGTCGGTTTTTTTAATGGACAGGTAAAGGGCCTGGCGGATGTCCTTATCCTCTTTGCAGCACAGCTCAAAACTTATGCCTTCACTGGCCGGGGTGTCCGCCACAGTAATGTCAAGAGTTGCATCAAAGGCCTTAAGATGATCAAGTGCCGCGGTGATCTCCGCATTTTGAAGCGTTAAGCGGACCACGCTGCGGTGCCGGGCATTTTGTTTTAACTGCTCGGTTCCGGCGTCCGCCACTTTTTTGCCTTTATTTATGATGGCGATCCGATCGCAGGTGGCTTCGGCTTCGGAAAGGATATGGGTTGAAAAGATAATGGTTTTTTCCCTGCCGATGCCTTTGATGATGTCCCGGATCTCTGCAATCTGGTTGGGGTCAAGGCCAGAGGTGGGCTCGTCAAGGATCAGGATATCCGGGTCGGACATCATGGCATGGGCCAGCCCCACCCGCTGGCGCAGGCCCTTGGACAGGGTGCCGATGGGTTTGGCCATGATGTCGGAGAGCCCGCAGAGCCCGGCCAGCTCCCTGAACCGGAACAGTTTGAACTTAGGGTCATCCATCCCTTTCAGCCGGGCCACATAGTCCAGGTAGTCATATACCAGCATATTGTGGTATAGCGGCGCGGATTCGGGCAGATATCCGATCATGGATTTAATTTTCAGGGTGTCTTCCGGCATTTTAAGGTCATTGATCCTGATGGTGCCGGATGTGGGGGTAAAATACCCGGTGAGCATCCTCAATGTGGTTGTTTTGCCAGCCCCGTTGGGGCCGAGGAGGCCAAGTATCCGGCCGGGTTCAATGGTGAGGCTGATGTCGTCAACCGCACAGAAATCACCGTAATACTTGGTCAGATTCTGAACATCAATCAAGGTTTTCTCCTAAAAATCTTCAAGTACTTTGCTTTTTTCGAGGAACGTATCCACGTCCTCTGCAGTTCGTTTCATTTGATCTATCAGTTTTTCAAGGTGCCTGCAAAAGGGATCGTCTTTGCCTAATGTCAGTGCTGATTTCCGGTAAAGTGAAAGAATGTCGTTGAAACGGCTTTCCAGATTTCCGGCCAGTTTTTTTCGTTCTTCATGTTTGATTTTTTCAGACTGGATAACAGATTCCAGTTTTTTGATGGAATACTCAACAAGTGCATCCCGGGGCATACTATAAGTTTCGGAGATGGCCGTCAATGCCTCAATGGTTTTACGGCTGAGTACAAAGGTTTTTTGCTTTCGGTCCAGCTGTTTAAACTTACGTATCCGGATGGTTTGTGCCAGTTGATCCAGGGCCGCATGGTCTTCAATGATATGATCAAATAAAGATTTTTGCTTAATGCCCATGTGGACGGCCACAAGGCCGATGGCATCAATGGCTTTCTGGGAAAGTTTGAATGTTGCCCTGACCGATTGTTTGCCCCTTAAGTCAAACATGGATAGCTCGGCAAATGGGTCCTTGGATTTTGCCATGTGTTCTCCTTTTCAGGACACTGTATTATTGCGGGATAGCAGTCCAAAAAAGTAATGAAAATTTAATATGGACGCGTATGTTAACTTAAACGGCCATCCGGATCAATGATTAAAGCCTGGATAACCAAAATATAATTTAGTGCCCGACCGAAAACCGTAAATTTTTGCCGATTACTTCGTTGGTCGCAAATTTTAATCCTCAAAATACTCTATGTATTCCTCCGGTTAAAATTTGCGCCCGCCTTGTACTCAACAAAATTTCCAGGTTTTTGTTCAGACACTAATTTAGATAGCTGATAGCTCAATAATGATAACGGGCTTGTAAAA
>JAKSBO010000634.1 GCA_022361095.1 Desulfobacterales bacterium
CCCGGCATCTGCCAGTCCATGAGAACCAGGTCAAAGGGCTTGTTTTGTTGTCGGGCCTCCCCTATTTGCTTTATTCCCGATTCTGCACTGTCCGCCTCCATGGCCTCAAAGGACATGGCTTTGAGCATTTTTCCCAGCACGGTGCGTGAGACGGGGTTATCATCCATCACCAGAATTTTTTTCTTTGGGGTGTGGGAAGCGGCAACCTGTGAGGTAATCGTCCTTTCCCCTATGCGCTTTAAACAGACAGTGAAAATAAAGGTGGTTCCCCGGCCATACTCACTTTTCACCCGGATATCTCCGTTCATCATTTCCACCAGGGATTTGCTGATAAACAATCCCAGCCCTGTACCACCGTATTTGCGGGTCGTGGAGGAATCTGCCTGGGAAAAGGCCCGGAACAGTTTTTCCTGATGGGCTTGGGTCAGTCCGATGCCCGTGTCCCGGACGTAGAATTCAAGCCGTGTCTCATCCGCATTGTCTTCAAGCAATGCACATCCGATAACAATTTCTCCTTTTTTAGTGAATTTTACTGCATTATTGGTCAGGTTGAGAAAAATCTGGCCCAGCCGAATGGGGTCTCCCATAAGCCTGTGGGGAATGTTTGGCGCAATGTTATAAATGACCTCCAAGCCTTTTTCCTGGGCATTGATTCCCACAAGATTGGTAACGGTCTCCAGAACTTCTTCTAGGGAGAATTCAATGGATTCCATACCCAGTTTGCCGGCCTCAATTTTGCTGAAATCCAGGATGTCATTGATAACACCTAAAAGCGCCTTGGATCCGTTTTGAATTTTGTGGATGTAGTCATGCTGTTGTGGCGCCAGGTCTGTCTGGAGTGCCAGGTGGGCAAAGCCGATAATGGCATTGAGCGGGGTGCGGATTTCATGGCTCATGTTCGCCAGAAAATCGCTTTTTGCCCTTGTGGCATCTTCAGCCACCCGCCTTGCCTCTTCCAGGTCAAGGGTTCTCTCTTTTACCAGATCTTCCAGGTGGCTCCGGTAGTCTTCAAGTTCTTTTTCCGCCTCCTTGATCCAGGTAATATCCTTGGCAATGGATGCAATGCCTAAATGTTTGCCCTTGTCATCCTTGAGCAGGGAATAGGTGAGCAGATGGGGAAGGACGGTCCCGTCTTTTCTGACCCGGCTTCCTTCGATATTTTTTAATACTTCACCCTTGATACAGCGCCGGTAAAGTGCCTCGCCCTTGATATCCGCCTCTTCCGTGGCAAATATTTCGATATCTTTACCCAGAAGCTCTTCCCGGGAATATCCGTAAGCCCCAATGGTGGCTTCATTCAGAGCCGTGATGTTTCCGGAAAGATCGGTAATCAGAATCGGGTCCGAACTGTCTTCAAAGACTTTGGATAACAGGCGAAGCCCCTGTTCCGCATTTATTTGTTTTGTAATATCCTTGGCTGCGCCGGCAAGTCCTATGATCTGGCCGTTTTTGTCCAGGACCGGTTCATAGGCCGACGACACCCATACCTGGTGGCCGTCTTTACGGCGCACACGAAGCTGGGTCTCCTGGCGCCCTATTCTCTCAATTGCCATTTTGGTGAGCCGCTTATACGCATCCCAGTCCCGTTTATCATATATTTGAAAGGGATAGTCCTTCATTGCCATACATTCGGCCTCGGTATAGCCCGTTACCCTTTTAACGGCCTTGTTCACCCAGAGCAATTCGCCGTTAAGGGTTTGCCAGGACTGCCAGTCGTGGGTGTGCTCCGATATGATCCGAAGCTGTTCCTGGGAGGATTTAATCTGTTGATGAAGCGTCAGCCGTTCCGTGATATCCATGGTGATGCCGGCAAACTTAACAGCCTGGCCTGTTTCATCCCATTCAACGGCCCTGCCCAACGATGTGAACCAGGCCCAGTTCAAATTTTTTAGGCGGAACCGGTAATCTGTTTTGATGGACGCAGTTTTACCTTGTAGACACTGCTGCACCTTTTTTCTATTCAAAACTTTATCATCCGGATGGACCAGGGCATTGTACTCTTTAATCGTCTTTGGGATCTCTTTTTCGGTATAACCGCTTTTAATGAACAGATGGTAAGGTTCACAGGAATAGGTTCCCTTCTGGAGATCTGTTTGCCAGTACATTGCATCTGCGGTTTCCAGGGAATAGAGAAAACGCTCCTGGGACTGGGTTATTTTTTCAAGCAGGCTGCGGCGTTCCGTAATATCCATGGTCAGGCCTGCGATTTTGGCAACATGCCCCTGGGTATCCCGTTCCACGACCTGCCCTGCGGAATGTACCCATATCCAGCCCGATTGTTTGCGGCGCAGCCGGTAATCGTTTTTCACGGTCGTTTCATTTGCAAAAATTTGCTGGAATGATTCATTAATCAATGCAATATCATCCGGGTGAACCAAAGAAAAAAAATGATCCAGGGTCAGCGGTGCCTCCTGTTCCGAATATCCTGCGGAAAGGAAAAACTGTAATGAACTATAGGTAATTTTTCGGGACTGCATATCGATTTGCCAATGATAGGCATTGGCCGAGTCCAGAGCAAAGTGGAGGCGTTTCTCACTTTTTAACAACAGTTTCTCGGTCTGCTGCCGTTTGATGATCTCTTTTTTCAATTTTCTGTTGACCATTAACACCACGCCGATGATGACCAGGACGATAAGGGCGATTGGGGCTGCAACGGACAAAATTTTGTGCCAGTCCATTTTTTTTTCATAATCAAGGGAGACCCACCGGTTGTGGATGGCGGTTGTTTCCCCGGGCGGCAAAGAGGCAAGGGCTTTATCCAGGATGCCGGCGAATATCGGCCAGTCCTTGCGTACGCCCGTACGAAGCTGATTTTCAAACGCTTTCAGAACCGTTGCAACCTTAAGCTGGTTTAAGCTGTGCTTTTTTATAAGGTAACTTGCATTGGCCGCATTCGCCACGTAGGCGGCAGCCCTGCCGCGGGCAACGAATTGCAGTCCCTGCAGCGGGGTTTCCACAGAAATATAGATCAGTTCCGGGTGCTGCATGCGCAGTTGTGTGCTGATGACGTACGCATTCGCTACGGCAACTTTTTGGCCATTAAAATCAGAGATTTTTTTGTCTGTGTCATTATTTCGGTCCACCACCAGCACATAAGGGAAATCAAGATAGGGTCGGGTAAACGTAAGATAGCTTGCCCGTTTCTTTGTCTTCAAAAGTCCTGCCACACAATCTAACTGCCTGTTTTGGGCCGCCTCAAGTATTTGCGCCCATGAAAGCCTGGAGCCGTCTTTTTTTTTAATGGGTTTAAATGTCACTTTGAGACGATTTTCGATCAATTCAAAATAGTCGGCAATTATTCCCTGGTATTGTCCCTGGTCATCAATAAATTCAAAGGGGGGATAGTCGGAATCCGCCCCGAGCCTGATCACCGGATGGGCTTTAAGCCATTGGCGCTCTTCTTTGGTCAGCGATTTAAGAAAATCATCGGATTTGGGATCATGGGCAAGGCAAGGGCCTGGGAGGGCAGCGTATAAAAGCAGGAGAAACGTTACGAAAATAAGTTTGAATAGACGCCGCACCATCGTGTCCTGACATTCCCTTTCTTAGGGTGATGACTGATTTGTTTTCAAGAAGAATTCATTGGGGCCAATTATTTTGCGTCTGACCGAAAACCTGGAAATTTTGTCGAGTACAAGGCGGAGGCAAATTAAAGCCTTCGGAATACATGATGTATTTTGAGGATTTAAATTTGCGGCCAACGAAGTAATCGGCAAAATTTGCGGTTTTCGACCGGGCACTATTTGGACTATGCCATTAAAATATCAGAATAAACGTATTGAGTAAAGCGCAATCAAGGTGGATTTAGAGACAGGGTATGCCGTTAAATATTTTGGCCAGGGCGGACAGAGAGCCTTGTAGATCGGAAAGCCTGAAAACCTCCAGGCAGACGGTTCCCGTGTAGTGTTTCAAGTGATCCATGATTTCTTTGAATTGGCCCGGTGCCGTTTTATCAAGGCCGGTGTGAGAGCGGGGCGGCTCTGTGCGGGTATCTACGCCATGCAGGTGAATCAGTCCTATTTTTGGGCCGAACAGTTCAAAGGTCTGGGGGATGCCGTATCCGTATTTGATATGGTGGCCAAGGTCGGCACAGACGGACAGGTTAAATTCGTTGATCAGGTCTTTGAAAAGATCCGGAGGATACCACAGGGTTTCCACGCTCAGTTTTGAGGGGTCTTCTAAGGCCGGCATCAGCATTTCAAGCCCCTGTCGTGCATTTTCTTGCCAGACCTTGATGCCGGCCTGTGACGGCAGGGGCTTGTCCATCTCCAGATGAAGGGTAAAACTTGTGACCGGCGCGATGGAAAATCGTTCAATCACCCGTTTCAGTGTCTCTGCGGCGTTCCTGCGCAGCCGCGGGGCCGGTGCGCTTAAATTGATATCCGTGGGCAGGTGGACATTATAGGTCAGGTTCAGATCCCGTGATAGTTCAGCCAGCTCCCTTACATCATCCCGGCAAGGGAGCACCGCGTCGGGTTTGCTTTCAAATACCAGCAGTTCAATTTCGTCAAAAAAGGGGCCGATTTTTTTAACATTGGGGATGATGTGATCCGGATATATAAAGGAGGTCGTGCCCAGCTTGAACGGTCTTTTCATCATATCACAACAGACTCCAGGTCAACAGGGAGCCAACGATTGCGGAAATAAGGGCCGACAGTATCATTAACTCACACGCCTTTTGGATGTGGGCGGGCTTGGGGTCATTGAACGCACCACCGATATAGGGTTTGTCCACTAATTTGCCGTGGTATATGTTGGGGCCGCCGAACCGGACACCCAGCGCCCCTGCAAAGGCGGCCTCGGGGATGCCTGCATTGGGGCTTTTGTGATTGCGGCCCTGGGTGAGTGCCGTGGCAAGGGCCCGCCTGCCCCGGGAAAGTGAAAGCATGGCTGCCGCCGGAACAATCGCGGCAATGGAGAGCCTGGCCGGAATACAGTTCGCCGCATCGTCAATGCGGGCTGCTGCCCTGCCGAACAGGATATAGGTCTCGTTTTTATACCCCACCATGGAGTCAAGGGTGTTGATCATTTTGTACATCATGGCACCGGGGGCGCCAAGAATCAGGGCAAAACACAACGGCGACACAAATCCGTCCACGAAATTTTCCGCCACGGTTTCGCAGGCCGCCCGGGTGATGCCCGCCTCATCCAGGTCTTTGGTCTGGCGCCCCACAATGTACCCCACCTTGATTCTGGCCTGGGGCAGATCGCCTTTGGCCAGGGGCTTAAAAACATCCATGGCAGCCTTGTACAGGCTTTGGGTGGAAAAACTGTAAAAAATCAGGACGGTCTGAACCATGGCGGCTGCGACCGGATGAATTCGGCCGGCGATAAAGACAACACCCCAGGTCAGGCCAAAGGTTGCGGCAATCAGGCAAAGGGCAAAGAGAAGACCGGCCCAAAATGGGTTGTCAATTCGTTGTCGAAATCCAGGTTCAAAAAACGAAATGGCCCGGCCCATCCAGATAATGGGATGGGGCAGCCACTTTGGATCTCCGGCCAAAAGATCCAGGATAAAGGCAGCGGTTAAAATCTGCCAGGTCACATTAAAAAGCATGGTTCCTCTTTAGTCAGTGCGCTTTTGATGCGCTGGGCCAGGGCCAGGTTGATGTCGTTTGTTTTCAGGGAAAACCGGACAAACCGGTCGGACAGCCCTTTAAAGTTAGAGCCGTCCCGGATCAGGAATCGGTCATCTCCCACCCTGCGGCATAGTTGTGCGGCTGATATTTGGTCCAGTTGCGCCAATACAAAATAGACCGGCGCGTCAAAAAGCCGGATGCCCTGGGCGCCGGCCAGGGCATGGATAAAATTCCGGCGTTCTTTAACGATAAATTCCCGGGTTTGCCGGTAAAAGGGCAAAATCTCTTCGGGATGATCGTAAATATCCTTAATCACTGCCTGGGCCAGGGCATTGACG
>JAKSBO010000263.1 GCA_022361095.1 Desulfobacterales bacterium
ATATGCTCCAGCGAGATTCAAAGCAATCAAGCCTGATTTAGGATCCAATTGTTGTGCTTTTTTCAGCAAATTTACTGCTGAGGCACTTCGGCGCTGTTTCAAAAGCACTTGCCCTAAATTATTATAACCGCTAGGAGATAAATTATTTAACCGCACCTGCTTACGAAAAATCACTTCTGCTTCTTTATAACGATGTTGCAAATAATAAATCTTTCCTAAAAGAGACAAAGCTTCAAGACTATCTGGCTCAAATACCAGCACCGTCTTAACTTTTCCTTTAACAACCTGCCGTCTGCATTTAACGGATATACGATCCTCTTTATCTCCGACCTCCATCTGGACTCAACAACCGGTGTGACTCAATCCATTTTGAATCTCTTTGACGGGTTGCACCCCGACCTCTGCCTTCTTGGCGGTGATTATTGCTCAGCACCTCTTGGGGCTTCGCAAAAGGCGCTCTCCCCTCTCAAAGATCTGATTAACCGCATTAAGGCGCCGAACGGTACGTTTGCTGTTTTAGGAAACCACGATTCCCCCGGGATGGTGAACCTATTTAAGCAGGACAGGGTTACCTTTTTGATGAACGGCACCCGGTCCATAATAAAAGGAGGACAATGTATCAGAATTGCGGGGATTGATGATCCGGCCTGTTACGGCAGATACGGATTCACCGGCCAGGGGGCGTTAGATGAGATTAATGAGACTGCCGAATTCACCATTGTCGTTTCCCATCGGCCTGATTTTTATAAAAAAGCCGCAAAACACGGTGCAGACTTTTATTTATGCGGGCATACCCATGCCGGACAGGTGCAGCTCCCGTTCATCGGCCCGGTCTTTACCAATGGAAAAGTTCATAAAAAAATGATTCACGGCAAATGGATGTATAAAGAGATGCAAGGGTATACCAGTTCCGGAGCAGGTACGACAGGTATCCCTCTCAGGTACGGCTGCAGGGGAGAGGTGGTTTTAATTACGTTGACCCTGGATACCCATTGACAAAACGACAATATACCTATTAAATAAAAAATTCACAGATGAAACTTACTATCCTTATCTAAGGGGATCTCCCATGATTGAAAAAGATGACGTATCATCCGGTTTAATTGAGCTTTATATCGGTACGTTTAACCGGGCACCGGATCAAACCGGGTTGTCCTATTGGGTTAATGCAATTAATGCAGACAACTGGACCATAGAAGATGTTGCCGCATCTTTTTTTGACCAGGAAGAGACCATTGCAAAATACCCGGCATCAATGTCCACACAAACATATGTTGAAACCATATATAACCATGTTCTGGACAGAAACCCGGATGACGAAGGTTTATTGTACTGGACAACGGCGCTTGAGACAAATGCCATTTCCCGAAACAATGCCATTCTTGCAATTATCAACGGCGCAAAAAGCGGGGGAACAGAGGCAGATAAGTCCTTGCTGCAGCATAAACACGATGTTGGACAATACTTTGCCATTGATCTGGAGTTAGAGGATCTTTCTTTGTCCAAACGGATCATGGAGGATGTAACCAATACGATCGAAAGCCGTGACAGGGCAAAAAGCACGCTTGACCTCTTTAAAGCTGCCACAGATCTTAATTATATCGAGCTGGATGACAATAACAATACAAGAACGCTTGATGAGACTACGGATTGGCTCTATGCGTTCGACGGAAATGATACGATTCAGGCAACCCAAGGTGTAAAGTGGATACACGCCGGCAGAGGCGATGACTTGATTTATGGCGGGGAGGATAACTCTACCTTCCATGGCGGAGCCGGGAATGATACCATGTACGGAAACGGGGGAGATGATCTCATATATGGAGACGCAGGTAATGATTTGATCCATGGTGGTGACGACAACGATTCCCTTTATGGCGACGCAGGTGATGATTATCTGTACGGTAACGCCGGTGATGACATACTTTACGGAGGTGACGGTAACGATGTCCTCAGCGGAGGTGACGGCATGGATACCCTTTACGGAAATGAAGGAGATGACGTTATCCATGGAAATACCGGTGTGAACATCATTGACGGTGGTGCAGGGAACGATATCCTTCATGGCGGGAACAGCATGGATACAATTTACAGTGGAGCAGGCGACGATATCTCTTACGGGCATGAAGGGGATGATGTCATTGCAGGGATGAGCGGCAACGACACGCTCTACGGAGGGACCGGAACAGATTCCCTTTCCGGCGGCATCGGGGCCGACGATATTTTCGGCGGAGAAGGAGATGACACTTTGCGGGGTGAATTCGACTCCGACACCCTCCGTGGTAACGCAGGCAGTGATACCCTCAGTGGTGGTGCCGGGAGTGATACATTTGTTTTCCAGGCAGGAGACAGCGATTTACTCGGATATGACAGCATTATCGATTTCGAATTTCAAGATGAGCTCCTGTTGGTGGATATGGGGGCTGAGACCGTCAACAATACGGCCATTAATGTTTCATCAGCCGATACGCTGAGCGCTGCAGCCGACCTTGCCGCTGCCGGGGACGGCAGTGTAAATGCGAATATTTCCTGGTTTCTCTTTGAGGATGATACATATGTGGTGCAGGACATGAGCGCTGCTTCAACGTTTACAAACGGCACGGATTTGCTTATAAAGCTCATGGGGTATGTCGATCTAGAAGACACGCTAAGCAATGTTGTCGGCTTTGATTAGCTCCCGTAGAAAAAATGCCCTCTTTTGCCTGATTTCTGCGTTGGATCAAAAGCGTCTTCCGATCCGAATTATGGGACACCTCAGTTATAACAGACCTCAGTTATAACAGACCTCAATCACGACCTTCCCCTTGGTGGTTCGGAAAGGAATCGACAAGAC
>JAKSBO010000498.1 GCA_022361095.1 Desulfobacterales bacterium
AATAAGCCAAAACCTGACCCTGACGATTCCGGTAATGATGCTCGCCGGATTCATATTCGGTATTTTCATGGATGCCGCTTTTTTAAAAAGTTTTATTATTCCGTTCACCTTTTTAATGGTCTACCCCATGATGGTAACGCTGAATATCCAGAAGGTGTTTGAAGGCGGGGATGTCAAAGCCCAGGTGCTGACCCAGGCGATCAACTTTGGCGTGGTCCCCTTTTTGGCCTACTTTATGGGTCTAATCTTTTTTAAAGGCCAGCCGTATATGGCGTTAGGTTTGCTTCTGGCAGGCCTTGTTCCCACGTCAGGCATGACCATTTCCTGGACCGGATTTGCCAAGGGGAACCTGGCGGCTGCCGTAAAAATGACGGTGATCGGACTGACCCTGGGCTCCATTGCCACACCTTTTTATGTCCGCATGCTCATGGGTACAACCATTGAAATTGACATGGCAGCGATTTTTAAACAGATCGTGATCATTGTCTTCATCCCCATGGCAGCCGGTTACCTGACCCGCAGGGCCTTAGTAAAAAAACACGGGGAAAAGGGATTCAAAACATCGGTGGGGCCCAAGTTCCCGCCGCTGTCCACGTTGGGTGTTGTCGGCATCGTATTCATAGCCATGGCGCTTAAAGCCCGGGCCATTGCCGCAGCCCCCGGCATGCTTGCTTATATTCTTATCCCTTTGGTTATTATTTACGGATTCAACTTCACCTTCAGCAGTTTTGTGGGCAAAAGATTTTTGCCACGGGGCGATGCCATTGCACTTGTTTACGGTTCGGTCATGCGCAACCTCTCCATTGCCCTGGCCATTGCCATAAACGCATTCGGCAAACAAGGGGCCTCGGCAGCCCTGGTTGTGGCAGTGGCCTATATTATCCAGGTCCAGTCCGCGGCCTGGTATGTCAAGCTAACCGATAGACTATTCGGGCGGGCGCCCCTGGACGACGACCAGCCGTTGAAACCCGTCACCCAGGCAAAAACAGCCCCCGTCTCTGAAACAGTTGAGGAGCCCGAAGGTTCAATGGTCGCAGACATTCAAAAAATCCTTTTTGCCACGGACATCACCCCTGCGGCAAAATATGCGGCCCGATATGCATGCACCATCGGCAACAAATTCAATGCAAAGGTATGGGCCATCCATGTGGTTCCGGATCTTTTGGCAGAATATTCCGCAGGTGCCGGTGTGACCATAAAGGATAGTGAAAAGCAGGAAGAATTCAACCGGGATGCTGTGGAAAGTGCTGAAAAAATTCTTGGGGAACGTATCCGGACCACATCGGAAAAAGTGCTCAAAGAGATCTCTGCCTGCCCTTTATCAAAGGACCGCATCATGGTCAAAACAGGTGATCCGGTGGAGGAGATCACAAACGCTGCGGCCCAGGGCGATTTTGACCTGATCATCATGGGCACCCACGGTGATCAGGGCTTTGATGATATCCTGTTGGGCAGCACAGCCCAGGGCGTCATCCACGAATCCAAAATCCCCGTGCTTGTGGCGCGTCCCGCTTAAACACCTTTTTAATCTTATTTTGTCCCGCATTTTATTGAAAATGCGGGACATTTTTAATTGCGAAATCCAAAATCCCATGCGAATTGTTCTATTGACAAGCCGGAACAAGCTACGATATGTTTTTATGTGACGGTCACGGGCTGGGCTGACATATCAACTGCCAGGTTCAGCCCGCAACAAAGCTTGAAAGATCTGAGTGACTTTACCCGGACTTTCTTATATATCTCCCCAAACAACTAAAAAGCGGCGCATGGTATCATCATGAAAGTTATTACACTTGCAAACCAGAAAGGCGGCTGTGGAAAGAGCACCATTGTTCTAAACCTTGCCATTGAACTTGCATTACAGCAGTACCGGGTCATCGTCTTTGACACGGACCCCCAGGGCAGTTGCTATGAAACGGCTGAAATTCGCAACGGCCAAGAGGCAATGGTAACAATAATCCGCGCTCGCAATCACAATGTCAGCGGCTAAGACGAGTTCACTGTAAACTCAGATGTTCCAATCTTTCTTCCGTTGTATGGATTGCTCTTTCATGAATTCAAATTATACATCT
>JAKSBO010000568.1 GCA_022361095.1 Desulfobacterales bacterium
TAGCTCGTCGGGCTCATAACCCGAAGGTCATTGGTTCAAATCCTTTCCCCGCTACCACCTGAATAGACGGCTCGTTAAGAAGATTGTCATTGACAACACTCTTAACGGGCCTTCTTGATTTTTGGGCCATGTCTTTCATAGGGTTTCCTTTCGAAGCAATCTTTAAAATTCCAGCCAAATCACCGTAAAGATCTATTGATAGCTCTTTACGCCCTTTTTTGTGTGAATACTATTTTATGAATTAGAGCCCTGACATGCTGCTTGGCCTCTCCTGCTTTGCCGTCTATGAATCCGCCCCTTGCTGAGTGGAGTTAAAACACCGCTTACGGAGTGGCCGAATACGGACAGTGCAAAAAGCCGTGCTGATTGACCGAGTATCCCTACATGTCTATACTAAAGAAAATATACACGCAAAAAAAATGGGGGGATACTATGAACATTCAAAGATTAACGGTATTTTTTATGTGGTGCACCATCATAAACGGGGCCTTACTGGTTATCACGACCATAATGGGTACCATTGGTCTGGATTTTGTGTATAGCATTCATGGTAAATTGTTCTTGTTTTCCCGTGAGACGTTAAGCGTGGTCTTTTATCTATTCCTGGGTTTATATAAAATGATTTGGCTGGTTTTTAACGCCGTGCCGTATGTCGCCCTGCTGATCATCAGGAAAAATTATTCGCCTGACCAGGCAAAAATTTAGATGTGCGGGGTAATTTTTGAGAGCACAGAGGTGATGATATGTCTATTCAGACCGAATCAACCGGCTATGAAAAAACAATCCTTTCAGACCTTCAAGGAGTTTGGATTAATTTTCGAAAATCCGTGTTAGAGAATGCCGGCTTTCCAGGATGGGAAAAAGTGCTTTTTCACACAGACGAAGCCATGAGTTGGGAGACCGTCAGGAATCTAAAATTGATGCCGCCGCTGGTTCTGCTTATTAGAAATATTTGTTTGAAGGGATGCCCTGAAGAGGTCTTAATCCGGCTCAAAGAAATCCATGAAATTCTTAAAGAGGTACTGGATGAACATCTTAAATAGCCTTTGGTGAATTGATATTCTATCTCGTGTCAAGGCGGATTGGGTCGCCCAGGTTATTCATACGCATCCGGCACCTGCTGTCTCTATTTTCCTTTGTGGCGGATTGCCAAACGAAGATGGCCGGCCTGGTCTGTCAGCGCCCAGGCCCGGTCCACAACAAACATGAAAGAAGCTTCGTAACTTATTAATACTCTCATATAACAATTACCAATTTTAAAACTGGTCATCTGTCTGTTGCTTTAGTACCTCTACGGTTTTGCGTAATGCTTCGTTTTCGGCGATCATATTGCGCATTTTGGTAAAGGTCCGCATGATCTGTATGTTCACTTGAATGGCCCGGTCACTTCTCAATACACTGGAAAGCATGGCAACACCTTGTTCGGTGAAGACCATGGGCGGATATCTTAAACTTTTTTTATCAGAATCGGAGTCTGCAATTTGTGACTTCAAATCTGCAAACTCCTCTTTTGACAATTCAAACATAAAATCATCGGGGAAACGGTTTATATTTCTTCTGACAGACTGTTTTAAATTTTTTGTTTCAACTCTGTAGAGGGCTGCAAGATCCCGGTCCAACATAACTTTAGCACCCCGGATAAGATGAATTTTTTCTGTAATTTGGTCAGCGGTAACAAGTTCTATTCCAGTCACTTTTTCTCCTGTCTTTGATTTTACAGGCTGCGGAATTAATATTTGTTTGAGCGATTAAATTGTAACCGCTATTTTATGTCCTTCACCGGATGTTTACAACCTTCTTTTTTTTAAATTTTTATATGAAAGAACCAATAAGTTACTAAGTTTCTTTCATGTTTTGTTGTGGGGCGAGCCTGGATGCTGATAGACCAGGTCGGCCCATGGCCGTTATAGGAAAGTCTGGGTAAGTTACTCAGA
>JAKSBO010000355.1 GCA_022361095.1 Desulfobacterales bacterium
ATAATCCGAATAAATTTTGAGATTTAATCCGCCTTCCAGGGGGGTGTCAGGCTGAACACTGCCCAGCACATCATGATTCCAATAATAGATCAGCGCCGGTGTTAAATTTTCCCCCATCTGCCAGGGGCATGATATACAATCCCCACGAATTTCTTTAATTACCCGTCTGCAGAATCTCTCCAGGGTTTCACCTTTGCGCGTTGCCAATGCCCGATGTTTGCCGGATAAAATGCTGTTTGCGTCCAAGGCCCGGGTGGTGGGGGCCATGCCCTTAATCTCAATGACATCGCCGGGGTGCAATCCCTGCTTAACGATAAACCGGTTACTGAATTTAAGTGCTTTTCTGCTGGTGCCGAAAACGCCGGCTATGCCGGACAGGTCATTATGGGTCTGGACAACGTAATGGATTGTTTTCGGCAGCCCTTTTATTTTTGTGGTGCCGGAAGGAAGGGGCTTTGGATTTTTGGCCCATTCAGGATATGTTTTGACCATTTTAGCCGTCAAAGCGGGCGGACCGATTTTTGTCAGCAACAAATACCCGTTACTGCCCGCATAGGGATAAATTGATTTTGCATGTAAAAGGTCCGGATTCAGTTTATAGAGGTTCGGGATCTTCTTTCTCAGGGATTTAATGGAGGTGCCGGCCCGGATACGTCTTGACTCACCTCCCGGGACCGGGAGCATGACCAATCTGTTTGCCCAAAGATAGCGGTAAATCAATGCCGCAGCCAGGCACTGGGGGATATACTCCCTGGAATACGGCCCCAGAAACCGGCTTTTGAAAATCGGCCCGAACGTCCTTGCCGGATCATCGCCGCTGTTGAGTAACACATCAGCAACCGTTTTGGTGCCGTGGTGGTAGCTGGCCAGGCTTAATACCGTGCTGGCAAATACCCTGCGGTTGTCCCTGAGGTACCTGGCACATGCATCAGCAGCCTTTTTATAATCCCTTCTTTCATCCGGCCTGTTGCCCATGATCTTCAAGCCGTAATGGGTGGCGGTGGTGTCAAGAAACTGAAACATCCCCAGGGCACCGGCATTGGACCGGGCATTTGGATTAAAGCCGCTTTCCACAAACGGCAGGGCAAAGGCAACATCTTGGGCAATACCATATTTTTTAAATACCTGTTTTATATGA
>JAKSBO010000300.1 GCA_022361095.1 Desulfobacterales bacterium
ATGGTATCCGGATCAATATAGCCTTTCTGGAGCAGAATAGCCGAAAGCCGCTCATTGGTCTTTTTCTGGACCGAAAGCGCTTCGTTGAGCATAATGGAGGTAATCTGCCCCTCTTTGGAAAGAATTTCACCGATTTTAACTTTACCGGCACCAGACTGGTCTTTAATGGTTGATTTCAGGCTGGATCCGGATTTTGAAGCTGGGCTGGTGCTCATAAAATATCCTTAAGACGGCTACGATTTTTTATAATTTTTGCCTATCCGGATCCCCCCGGCCAAGACCAGAAGAAATCCTAGAAAATAGGAACAGAACTTTACAATCCCGATCTTATTCCTAAAAAAATCAATTGTTTCAATTTGGGATATCACCTGGGGCACCCTTATGAAAACAGCGATACCCACGACGACTAAAATAATACCATAATAGAATGTAAGCTTTTGTTTGTCCATCTTAATCCCCATTTTCCAGACCGGACAATTCCCGGTCAAATTTCTCTTTTATCTTGTCTGCCCGCTCAGATATTTCAGCAAAGGCGTCAAACAGAATTTCAATGTCGGATTCCAATTTAGCATGTTCTTTGGATAAATCGGCAATTTTTAATCCGTCCTGGTCCTGGGATGCATCAAGCAGGGCTTGATTCACCCGGGCCATCGTGGTTTCCTTTGCCTCTATCTCCTTTTCAAGTTTATTTATCTTTTTATTTATGGGCGTTAACTGTTTTGACCTTTCGGCCACAAGCTCTGATTTTCGCTTGCGCAACTCTTTTTTGGGAAGCTGTGCGCTTTTTTTGCGCTTTGCAGGGATCAATTCTTCGTCTTCCCAGCCCTGTTTTTCAAGAAATTCCTGGTAGGTGCCCTCAAAGATATCAATGCCCTTTGAGGTAAATATCACCAGGCGGTTTGCCAGGGCATGGAGGAACATCTCGTTATGGGTAACAAGCACAACAGCGCCGTCAAAAACATTCAAGGCCTCCACAAAGGCATCGCTTGATTCAATGTCAAGGTGGTTTGAGGGCTCATCCAAAAGCAGAAGATTCAAGGGCCGTATCAAAAGCTTGCCGAGCATGACCCTTGCTTTTTCTCCGCCGGACAGGACACTGATCTTTTTTAAGGCCGCGTCCTGCTCAAACATCATGGCACCGCAGATGTTTCTGGCGGTCTGGCGGTCTGTTTCAGGGAAGGCATGCAAAATCTCTTCTTCCACAGTAAATTGCGCATTTAAGGTCTGGATATTGGTCTGCTCGAAATATCCGGTTTCCACACCGGGATTAGGCTTTACCCACCCTGTATCCGGATTAATCGTTTGACTGATCAGTTTAAGCAAGGTGGTTTTGCCTTTGCCGTTTTTGCCGATGACGGCCACACGGTCCCCCGGGTATACCGTCAATGAAAAATTTTTTATCAAAGGCGCCTCTTTATTGTAGCCGAAGCTTAAATCTTCGCAAGTCAGCACCTGTTTACCGGCAAACGGCAGGTAGTTAAAGGAAAAATCCAGATTTTTAAGCTCTGCCAGTTTGTCTTTTGAATCAAGCTTTGCCAGGGTCTTGACCCTGGACTGCACCATATTGGCCAGCCTTGCTTTGGCCCGGAACCGTGAGATAAACAGTTCAATCTCTTTTTTACGCTTCTCTTCATTGATCCGGGTTTTCTCATATATCTCTTCGTCCTGGGCCACCTGGAGATAATATTTGCCGGTGTTGCCCTGTATCTTTTTCATTTTACGGCGGTGAATGCCCACAACATGGGTGACCACATTATCCATAAATCCCCGGTCATGGGTCACCAGAAGCATCTCCCGCGGCCAGGAAACAAGAAATCCCGTGATCCAGCGGATGGATGTAATATCCAGATAGTTGGTTGGTTCGTC
>JAKSBO010000948.1 GCA_022361095.1 Desulfobacterales bacterium
CATTGACGCGCCTTGAATACGAACGAAAATTCTAAACCCTATTTTGGCACGTTTTATTCCGATCATGGGCCTTAGTGATTTTTTGCCGAATGTCAAAGTATGGCGCGGCGCTAGCCGTTGCCGCCGCTGCCTTGTTCTGCATCTTGTTTCAGTGCGCCAATCGAGGCAAGTATCGCCCGTGTGATACCTTCCCTCTTTGGCAGATCGTCAAGGCCATTTGGTGTGTCTATATTCAAGGCGAAAAACACGGCTCCATTTGGATGCTCAACCCAGCCGACCCACCAACCAACCTTGCCATCCCATCCGGTTTTCCCTCTCAAAATCCAATCACGCCCCGCCTCAATGAGCATGACATCCTTCACAAGCCGTTGATCGCCGATACTGAAAGGAAGCTTGTTCCTGTAAAGTTTTTTAAGGAATTCGATTTGTTCCAGTGCAGAAACCTTGAGGTTCCCTTCTTTCAGCCAGAATGGACCCTTTCCCCGAGGGTCTTGGTTCCCGTATTGAATCTTTTTCAGATACTCCTTTTCTCTCTGTTCCCCGATCTCTTCCGCAAATTTCTCATATACCCAGACAACGGAATGACGCATGGATGAGCGCAGGTTCTGGTCACGATTCCACGGAGGATAAAATCTTTTCTTTCCATCCCAGGGGATCGTTTCAAATTCATCCTTTATCACTCGTGAATCTAAGGCAAAAAGAGCGTGTGGAATCTTGAAAGTTGATGCAGGTGAAAACCGTTTCTTAGCTCGATCGCTGTTAAAGCTTATAAAGCCTTTCGATGTAGGTCGCTCGTCGATTATTACAATCGTCCCGCCGGCTTGGAACCGTTCGAAGAACTTGGCCCAGTCCGCCCGCTCGACTTCAGTTCCAGCCGATGCAAAACAAGTCATCATCCCGAATAGAACGACACCAATGAGCGTAGGTAGTATGTATTTCATTGTTTACCTTTAGATTTTTGCCAATCAGCCGTGCGGCTTTTTGCGTCAGTTGATTAGCATTGTTTGGCCAATCCTTAAGGATCTGTATTTTCATTTGAACTCAGATCTTAATTCGGACTTCGCAGATTCAAAGTCATTGAAATGAACTTCACCTTTTGTGATACGTTCGGCTCGGGCAGATAAAACTTCTTTATGCCACTCTGGGGACGGAATATCATCTGAATTGCGCAGAAGATCGTCCCAAATTTGATTTATGATAACAAGTTTCTCGGCGGTAGTCATTTCATCTAATGGTAAATTATTTTGCATTACACCCTCTCTTTTATGATCCAAGTTCATCGTAAATTTTTTTTGAAAACTCCGCAATGTTACGGATATCTTTAAGGGTATAACGCCTAAATCAGGTGCGCCGTAGGCGGCACCTGGATTTTCTTGTTATAAGTATTCTTGTACATCCCTGATTTCAAAATTTGTGGCAATGTTTGTATATCTATGGATTTGATCCAAGATAAGAAAACCAATTAGAGAAGACTTTTTGGTAAATGCTGCGGAATCAACAACGCCATGACTAATTGTATTACGGCTTATGAAGCTATTCTCTCCATGAACGTCAAAGTCTTTGAAAAAGTTAGATCGAATATATTGGCTAAATTTTTCAGGAAATAACCTCGAAATACTATGTGTATGATTAGTTATATTTTTCTGTACGTGATCAGATAAAGCTTCTTGTCGGCGGCCTTCTTTATCCGGGTTGGCTCTTATGAAATCATCACGTAAGATGGCTTCTATCCTTGGGTATAGCATGTGAATTGAGCCGTGATAGTCATTGCTTGAATGATAGTTTAGAGCTTTCTCTATAAATGAAAAATGTTTAGATATTTTTTCATTTGTTTTTATTTCTTTGAGCCAAACTTCCCTGTTATCGATAAAGTCAGAATTTATTTTTTCTTCTATGGTAACTGTATCCCAACCCCATTTTATGTGATTTAAAAGATTTTTTTGTTCTTCATAATCGATAAATGTAAATGGGAACCAGCTGGATGCCAAAATCAATTTCCACTCTTCTTCATTTAAGTCAAAAATGTCATAAAAAATTGACTCAGAAAGAGCAGCACCAACTAATCGCCCTACATCGTAATCAATAGGATGGTTGTTTTCGCCCTGCAATGCAGGACCAAAATCATAACACATGATTCTGTCCCAGCCATTATTCATAAGGACAACATACGAACAATCACTCGGAAATGAAATATCTTTAAAATCAACCTTATCAATGTGGTAAATATCACTCTTGCGAACAGGATCACCAACTTGAACGGCTTTAGATACTACAACTTGAGCAAAAACTTCGACTTCATTTAAATAAACATCAACTTCAAGGTTACTTTTGATTATTGCAATTAAAGTCTTAACCTGTGAAGGGTGGCAATCTTCACAGGCTTTGTTCAGTATTTGTTGCGGGTATCCTTCAACCTTCCGTATAAAATCTTTTCCATAGGAGGACAGAGAGATTCCTCGAAATTGAATCTGTAAGGACTCACCAGCTTTTGCAGCTCCAAGGCTATAGCCCGCAGGCATTTCATCTAATTGAATGTTTTTTTTCATGTTAACGATGAACTCTACGAATAATTATAATATTTATGTCCAGTGTAGTGGTTTGTTCAATGGCCACGGGGTAGTGGGGTGGAAAATTCTCCTTTGACTACGGCTGAAGCTTAGCTTCGCTTTGTCCGACATAACGAAGTTTTGCGGCAACGAAGCTTCAGCCGTACCATATTATCAGGTAATTTGCCAGCCCGCCCCCGTGCGTCCAGTGTGAACAAGTAATTATGTAGTTTTTCTGTTAAAGCCCGAGTTTGTAATGTTATCCCGTTAGAAAAACGAAACAGGATAGTATTTGAATAGCAGCCAAGCAATCAGGTGTAAATAGAAAGATAGAATGAACCCATTGAAAAAAACAAAACCAAGCAATCATGGTAAGGTTGAACTCTTTTCTAACAACTACCCAATCACTGATATTGTACCTGAATTGTAACGCCAAGAATTAACTACATTTAAAATAGCCTGGCGGCCACTTAGATAACAAAGTTGAATCTCAACTACCGGGTTTTAATTTTTAGGTGGGATTGCCCTGAACACCTAAGGCAGGGGGAAAAGGGCGAGGCTGCGCCTTGCTTTTCTCTAATGAATTATACGACGAAAAGATTAGTTGACCATACGGTCGTGGCCGGCCCACTCTTTTTCCCGCAGCTTGAGCTTTTGCAGTTTGCCTGTGGCAGTTGGCAGGGAACCAAATTCAATGGATTTGGGTGCCTTGAACCGGGCCATCTTTTCCTTGGAGAATGCAATAATCTCAGCCGGATCGGGGTTGGTTCTGGCCCGGGGTACGATAAACGCCTTGGGCACTTCACTCCATTTTTCGTCGGGCATGGAGATTACGGCAACTTCGAGTACATCGGGATCGGTGTACAGCACATTTTATGATTCCCTGGGGCCCATTGATGATGTTGTAACATCTTGAGACTTTATTTTTTCAATTTCCTGTTTTGCTATTTTCAAACTGGAACCGTAAATTGAACGATAAACATTTATCGCCAGGTCTGTATTTCCTGATAATGCTAACCGTTTCACATCTTCAATGGTTTCATTACCTGTTTGAGGATAAATGCCTTTGCGTCTGCTGGTTTTTATTCTTATCAATCCCCATACCGCACCAACCGCAAACAATGTTGCCAAAATTAATACGACGTAAACAAACCCCATGATATGATCCTAACTGGTTTAGATTATGGTCTTTTAAGCTATCTATCTGGCTGGAACCAAAATAAACTGGGACGGGGTTAAAAAATGCCGTATTTTTTTTCCAGGTTTGATTATGTTTGGATTCCTGTTTAAAAAATTCCCCAACCAATGAGCCTGAAACCCGTATTCATTCGCTGTGTTTATGCAATCTAAGATAGATAAACCGCCGGAAAGATATTTTCCGGTTGCAACAGCTAAGCTGCCGATACATGCTCCTACGTAGTAAGCTGCTGACAGTCCACCAACAGCCCAAGTGACCTCAGAAAGAGCCGTAGCAAGCCCTACGCATCCGCCACCAGCCCCTATCGCCCTCCCGGCAGGGCGACTATCATTTCACGGATCGTTACTGAAGTGCCAAAGGTTTTTACATAATTTGACATTGCACCAATACTCGACACAGCTGCTGTAAGAGTTCCAAATAAGCTTGCCGGTGCAGGAAGCCCCAATGCGTCCATGTTCTCTTTAAAATAGCCATAAAATGTTTTTTCACTGGTTTTTGGCATATTTATTCCATCTCCAATTTAGTGAATTAATAAACTTTGTGCTATAATTATTCATAAAAATTTCTGACGCTCTGATGTATGATATGTATCAACACAACTGGATAACACCATTAATTAAGACCAAAAGTCAAGACCATTACAAATCAAATCACCGCCTGCCTTAAAATGGGAAAACCGCTCAATTTCCCTGTGGTCAACGTGGATTTTATCTACGGCATTCCGGAGCAGGCCCCTGGCTCCTTTGCCGAATCTTTGAAAACAGCTTTGTCATTTGATCTTGAACAAAATTTTTAGGTGAGATTGCCCTGCATACCTTAAGGCAAGGAGATGGGCAAGGCGCAGCCTTGCCCTTTTCCAATGAACTGTACGAGGAGAAATTAATTGACCATACGGTCGTGGCCGGCCCACTCCTTTTCCCGCAGCTTGAATTTTTGCAGTTTGCCTGTGGCGGTTTTAGGCAGGGGGCCAAATTCAATGGATTTGGGTGCTTTGAACCGGGCCATATTTTCCTTGCAGAATGCAATAATTTCAGCCGGATCAGGGTTGGTTCCGGTCCGGGGTACGATAAACGCCTTGGGCACTTCACCCCATTTTTCGTCGGGCACTGAAATTACGGCAACTTCCAGTACATCGGGATGGGTGTACAGCACATTTTCGATTTCAACCGTAGAGATATTTTCCCCGCCTGAAATAATGATGTCCTTTTTACGGTCCATGATCTGTACATAATTGTCCGGGTGTATTACCGCCAGATCTCCGGAGTGGAACCAGCCGCCCCTGAAGGCCTCGGTACTGGCCTGTGCATCTTTATAATAGCCGAGCATGACGTTGTTGCCCCGCATGACGATTTCACCCATGGTGGTGCCGTCCCGGGGTACCGGTTCCATGGTATCGGGGTCCACCACATCCATGTGCTCTGCGACAATATACGGGACGCCCTGGCGGGCCTTGATGCCGGCTTTGGCCATGGGTGAAAGGTCATCCCATTTATCCTGCCACTGGCATACGGAGTGGGGGCCAAATACTTCGGTGAGCCCATATGTCTGGGTGATGTTCGCTCCAATATTTTCCATGTTCTGAATCACCATGGGGGCAGGCGGGGCACCGGCGGTCATGATCTCCAGGCTATTGGACAGTTTGACTTCATTTTCCGTGGCAAAGACAGACATGCCGATAAGAATGGTGGGCGCGGCACACAGATGGGTGACACCCACTTCGCCTATGATCTTGTAAATTTCAGCAGGATCCACCTTTCTCAGGCAGACATGGGTGGCGCCCATGGCAGTGATGCCCCAGGTAAAACACCACCCGTTGCAATGAAACATGGGCAGGGTCCACAGGTATTTGCTGTTCAAATCAATTTTAAACTCCAGCAGCTCGCCCAAGGCATTGAGATACGCGCCCCGGTGGTGGTACATCACGCCCTTGGGCCGGCCCGTGGTGCCGGAGGTATAATTGATGGCAAGAATTTCGCGTTCGTCTTCAATGGCCAGGGCCACCGGGTCAGCCGGGCTGTCCGATAGAAAACTTTCATATTCAGGACCGTCCAGGGGCATGGAATCATCAATGTCACAAATGTTGATAAAGCTGCTCACCGCGGTAAGTTCAGACATGACCCCGGTCAGCACCTTACCGAATTCATTATCCGCCACCACGACTTTGGCATCGGAATGATTAATGATGTAAGCCATTTCATTGGCAGAGAGCCGGATATTGATGGAAACCAGGGCAGCTCCCAGCAAAGGCACGGCATAATGGGCTTCGAGCATGGGCGGTGTATTGGGACAAATAAAAGCGACTTTATCCCCCCGGCCAACCCCGCGGGCCTTCAGGCCATTGGCCAGTTGAAAGACGCGTTTCTGAAACCCTGCCCACGTATAGGATTTGTCTCCATAGATGACTGCGGTTTTATCCGGATAAACTTTGACGCTTCTTTCAAGAAAATTGGTGGGACTTAAAATTTCGTAATTAACGCTTCTTTCCGACATGGCAGGGCTTCTCCTTGTTAATAAATTTGAAAACTGATTTCCATGCCTCATTAACAACGAATCTTTTAATCGTTCAATCGGCAACGGCCTCATATTTTTATGGCCGATAACCTGAAGGCAAGTAGGTTTAGAACCTACAGACACATGTTCCGCCGGTTTACAAAAAAAGTAAACAGCACCGCCGGCAAAGGCTTTAACACTATTTTTTCATTTCACATACCCAGTGCACGGCAGCCTTGACAAGTTCAGTGTAATGTTTGAGCTGAAGCTTTTCCTTGATATTTTCCCGGTGGGTGCCCACGGTTTTCATGCTCAGTTTCAATCTTGCCGCAATCTCTTTTGAGTCCAGCCCCTCGCCCATGAGCCGGAACACCTCAAGTTCACGATTGGTCAGGGTATCCAGACTGAAACCCACGGCCGACGGTTTTCTTGAAATCATCCGGTTGAGCAGTTTTTCCTTGATCTTATCACTGGCATAAATGTGCCCGGTCAACACCTGGCGTACTGCTTCCACCACCTGGTAAATGGCCCGCTGTTTCATCACATACCCCCTGGCACCGGCCATCAATGCCCGCTCTGCATACATGGAATCATCATACATGGACAAAACCAGGATCGGCAGTTCCGGGCATTTTCCGCGCAGCTCCGCCACCAGGTCAATGCCGTTGCTTTCAGCCAGGGAGACATCCACAATCATCAAATCCGGCATATCCTTTTCTATGATCTGCCAGGCCTTTTCCGCCGTATCCGGACACGCCACCACGGTCAGGTCCGGTTCCCGGTTGATCAGTTCACTCATACCCAGGCAGAAAATGGGATGATCATCCACAATGACAATCTGGGCTTTTTGTCGGGTCTGAATCATGCCGGGCACTCTCCTTTTTATCAGTTGTTATCCGATGATATCCGGGGACGACTTGCTTAGAATAACCAGAATCCGTGTTCCCGTGGGTCCTGTATCAATATTAAACTGGGCTTCAATGATTTTAGCCCGGTAGGCCATGATCTGCAAGCCTATACCCCGGCCCGAAGGGTCCGGGTCAATGCCCGTCCCGTTATCCGTAACCGTCAAATGGATCAGGCCGTCGGCCGCATCCTCTATCAAATCAATATTTATCCGGTCGCAGTTTGAATGTTTAACCGCGTTGTTCACAGCCTCCCGTGCAATGTGGTAAAGATGAATGGCGCAGGAATCGTCCAGAATATCCACCCCCTCATCCATACGGCACTGAAACCGGATACCCGAATAATAAGCAAACTGATCGGCAATTTCTTCCAGGGCCGACTGAAATCCATGGCTGACCAGATGGACCGGGCAAAGGCCCCTGGCAAGCTGCCGGGTCTTTTCCACGGCATCTTCCATAAGAGCCCCCATTTTCCGGGCAAGTTCTGCGGCGGGGTCCTGCCGGGATTTAAGATCTTCCCGGATCACGGTTGCCAGCCCTGAAATGCCGATGAGATGGGGACAAAGATCGTCGTGAAGTTCCTGGCCGATATTCATCCGTTCCCGGTCCCCGGCCTGCATCACCTGTTTTTCAAGGTTTTTGGATCGGGTAATGTCCCTTAAGATAATAATACTGCCGGTCAGTTTTCCCCGTGCATCAAGGGCCGATGCGCCGGATATGCTGACATCCACCACCCTGCCGCCTTTTGTCAGTCTGCGGGTTTCAACATTAAAGATCCCCTGCCCCACCCGAACCTGGTGAATCATGACTTTTGTTTCAGGCCAGCAGGCCTCGGGGACAAAATGGTCCATTTTTCTGCCTCTGCACTCTTCCAAAGCCCAGCCGAACACCCGGGTAAAGGCGGGATTGATATAAATCACCCGGCCTTTCATGTCATAATTGACAATGGGGTCCGGAGCGGCTTCCATGAGCAGGTAGTAGCGTACCCGGCTTTCGTTTCTGGCCTGTTCCGCCATCCTGCGCACCCGGATTTCATCTTTTAATTCCTGGTGGGTGGTTTCAAGCTGGTCCATGAACCGGTTAAAATAGCAGGCAAGCTGACCCACCTCGTCCACTGAACGAATCTCCATCCGGGTGGAGTAATCGCCTGCCGTGGCCGTGCTGAAGCGGGCCATAAGCTGACGAAGCGGCGTAGTAATGGTCCGGCTGAGGCCGAACGTCACGGCCAGCATGATGCTGAAAAAGAGCAGGGAGATGCCTAAAAACACATTGCGGATGGTTTTTAACGGGTGGTAAAGTTCATCCAGGTAGGATGACGACGCCACAACCCACTGGTATTCAGGAATGTAATTGAACATCACAAGTTTTTTGCGGGGCCGGGTCTCTCCGGGGTTTTTCCAGAAGTAAACCGCCCTGCCCTTTTTACGCTGCATCATGTCTTTGAGATATTGATTGGGCAGTTCAGGTGTCTGAAAAATATTCACATCCTGCAGGACAGGATGGATGATGGCCCGGCCGTTTTTATCAAAAACAAAGGCATAACCGCTTTGCCCGAATTTTAAGGAGAGGATGCTCTGCCTGAAATCCCGGACATTGACGAGTCTTATGAATTCAGACCGATAGGCCGAGGCGGCAATAATCCAGTCCCAGGGTTCAAAATGGGCCATATAAATGGCTTTAGGCCGGCGTTCCTTCTCCTCGGGATTCTTCCATTCATATTCCAGGTAGCCTTGTTTTTTTTTCATCATCTGCCGGACAAAATCGTGTTCCCCCACATTAATGCCGATAAGTCCGCCTCTCGGGTGCACGGTAACATCCCCCTGGCTGTCCAGGCAGTAAAGATACCCGGATGTCCCGATGGTCTGGCTTAAAATCACTTCAACCGCTCTTTTGCGTGCCTCCTCCCGGGAAATGTCACCGGCCAGGGATCTTTGATACAAGTCGTTGAGTATGTCCAGATTTTTTTCAGCCACAGCCCGGAGATGATTTTTAATGGCCACATTCACGGACGTATTGACCATATTGTAAATCATGGCCGTGGTATTGGTCAGCTCGCTTTCAATGCGGTCCTCAATATTGTTGCGCACATAAACATAGATGAACAGATTGCACAGAAACATGGACAGAAAAAATATCAGCGCAAAGCTGAGGAGAAACTTATACCGGATCTGAAGAGAACTTAAACCAAGCCGGATACCGGAAAGCTTGCCCTGTTCAACGCGTTTTACTGCATATGTTGTTTCAGATTCAGTCACGCCGCCCTCCCCGCCGGTTCATCGCACATTTTTCCCGTTGTTAGCGTTAGGACATGAAGGTATGGATTGTCAACGATAATGTTGATATAACAGCCATGGGCTGACCTGACATATCTGCTGCCGGGCACAGCCCACAACACAGTTTGAAAGATCTTGGTAACATACCCAGACTTTCTTATAACGGCCATGGGCCG
>JAKSBO010000691.1 GCA_022361095.1 Desulfobacterales bacterium
CAAAGGGCTTGAGCCCCATGGATTCTATGGCGCAGTTGCCTGCCAGTATCATCAGGTCGGCCCAGGAAATCTTGTTCCCGTATTTCATTTTAACGGGCCACAACAGTCTTCGGGCCTTATCCAGGTTAACGTTATCCGGCCAGGAATTTAACGGTGCAAACCGCTGGGTGCCGCTGCCGGCACCGCCCCGGCCATCCATGATTCGGTATGTTCCGGCACTGTGCCAGGCCATCCGAATGAACAGCGGACCGTAATGGCCGTAATCCGCAGGCCACCAAGCCCGGGAATCGCGCATTAGATCAAACAGGTCCTTTTTCACGGCTGAAAGATCGAGTGTTTCAAATACTTGTTTATAGTTAAACGAATCGCCCATAGGATTGCTTTTTCGATCATGCTGGTGAAGTATCTTCAAATTTAACTGATTCGGCCACCAGTCGCGATTTGACATCCCCTTGTTTCTTGACCGGCCTGGGTTTTTATTACCGGTTACCGGGCATTTTCCTTTTTTATTCATAATAGAGTCTCCTTTAAATAAAGTATATTATTTAGGCATTCGGCTGTTGAAAAACTTCACAATTATTTAAGGAACAGTTTATTGGTAACACATATCAAATGATAATCATTATCATTTGATATGATAATTTAAATGTTGAAAAAAGCCAATAATAATTTCAAGAAAATTTTTATAAGGGGTTCAAAAGAGAAACATTGCTGTCAATCACCAATTTCCAAACAGGTTACAGCAAAACAGGGAGGAGATTCAATCTATTCTTCTTTGGCCTGGCAGTCACGGCAAATGCCGAAAAAATCCAACCGATGATTTAAAATTTTAAAACAGGTCTCCTTGGATACCTCGTTTTTCATATCATCTAAACTGTCCAGATCAGGATCAACAATTTTACCGCATTTGATACAAATAACATGAGGATGCGGATAGGGTTTCTTCCCGTCATAACGGTTGGACCCGTCGGGAAAACCAAGCTCAAGCACTTCGCCAAGGGACTTGATAACGCTGATATTTCTGTACACCGTTGCAAGACTCATGGTTGGAAAATCTGCTATAAGTTTTTCATGTATGGTTTCAGCACTGGGATGGCCAATACTTTTTGCCAAAATTTTTACGATGGCGATCCGCTGTGGTGTTATCTTGTGGCCATTCTCTTTTAATTTGCAAAGTATGGTGTCAAATCTGTTATGTTTGTGGTTCAATAAGAGGCATTCCTATTCAATAACAGCCGCGGACTGAGCCGACATATCAACAGCCAGGCATAACCCGCAACAAACGTTAAAAAATCTGAGTCGCTTATCCAAACTTCCTTGTAAACCAGTCACGGCCGGACTCACGTATCGGCGGCAGGACTCAGCTCACAACGACAATGAACCTAACACTTAAAACCCGGTAAATCAAACCGAATCATTACCAAGCATTTTTACCACCAGCTTCATATGTGCTTTCTCCATCTGGGCAATGGAGAGAAAGGCGTCTTGTGCCCCACCCTGCCCCTGGCGGTCCGCCATGGTGCGGTAAAGATCATAGGCTTGGATTTCAATGCTCAGGGCTATTTCAATAATGTCGGTCCAGGCAATTTTGTTCTTTTCATAAAGGGCGGTTGTTACTTCGGCAAGGGGTTGGCCATTTTCGAGGATGTCGCCTTTTAAAGACCCATAAAGTTCTTCAAAGGGCTGAGGATTTTCAACGATTTGCTTCCAGTATGAATAAATGGTTCGGGCATGGGCAATTTCCGCCTTTGCCAGTTGTTCAATGGGCTCCTTAAATTTTTCATCCGGGATAAAGGAAAGAATTATTTCATAAAACCGTTCTGCTGCTTTTTCCAGCTCCATGGCCTGATAAAGCAGCCGGGCATCACCTGCTTGGCCGTCAAATACCCGGAGCCGTGGGAAGCCGTCCAGGGAATGGCCCTGGTAAGCGAGAAATCCTCCGGAGATGTTGTAGATTTTTTTGGCGTCTCTGCCGTCTTCTACAGCCATTATACCGGCCATTTCAGATCGGACACCGCTACGGCAGTAAAAAATCAGATCTTTATCCGACTCAAGTTCGGGCAGCCGATCCACCAGCCTATGCAAGGGGATCAGTTTGGCCCCCGGAACATGCCCTGATTTATATTCATTTTCCTGCCGGACATCAATCACCAGATAATCGTTTTCTTTATTCGCTGCACGGTACTTTTCAAATTCTTTAAATGATATTTCTTTAAATTCGTCTTGTTTGATCATATTTTCTTATTCTTTCTAAAATGGGGAGGAGGTAAGCTGCAGAAACACACATTAAAATGATGATGGACATACATGGCAGGAAATCCGGTTGTGGATGTAAATGTGTTGGAATCCATTTTTTCAACCCCACAATACGCCGGTCTCATCATCCGCATTGAACGTATGTTTATTCAATTGCATGAATCAATATTCTCCCATATAATCCACCAGCATCCCTGTGGTCTGACGCAACCGCTGGCTGATAAGCTTGGAGATTTTCCACAGCAGTTGGACCCCGAGCTCCGGATCATCCCGGGTCAGGAGAATCAGATTTTCCTGGGTCATGAAAAAAATCACGGTTTCTTTGCTGGCAATACCCGATGCGGAGCGCGGCTCCCCGTCGATCAGGGCCATTTCTCCAAAGGTCTGGGAACTGGTCAGGGTGCTGACCCGGGTGTTCTCCTTGAGAATATCAATGGCCCCCTTGACAATAATCCCTAAACTTTTGTCCGTATCGCCTTCTTTGAACACAATGGCTCCCGGTTTCGCAATTACCGGTTCAATATAGAAACATATTTTTTGGACATGCTCCCAGGAGAACTCCCTTGCCCATTTTGTTTTATGAAGTACATGGGCGTATTTGGCGTATTTTTTTAAGGGGGAGGCGTCTGTATTCTGCCGGCCTTTAGGTTTCATTCTTTTTCCGATCATCTGAAAATTGAGTTAATTTAAGTATAAATTTTTGCCCAACTGATGTCAATGAATCGGCGCATCCCTAATCCTTGGTGATAAATTCGTCCAGTTTGGCAAAAAGGCTGTCAGGCCATTGTTCTGCGCTTAAAAACAATTCTTTTTCTTCCGGGGTCAGACTCTCTTTGATGATAGGGGGCAAGCTTTCATATGCCTCTTGTCTTACTTTTTCTGTCTTTTTATCCATTTTTATCTCCACAATATAAGATGTTAAGTAAAAAGCCTGGAAACCAAAGCGGTAACGGCAGTTTCCACCCGCAAGATCCGATCCCCCAGGGTCATGGGTTCAAAACCCTGGTCCACCAGGGTCTGCACTTCAAGATCAATAAACCCGCCTTCCGGACCGATTACAAGTACCGTATTGGAATTAATGCCTACCGGGCAGGTTGTTTGTGCTTTGGGGTGGGCGAGAATCCTTTGCTTGTTTCTGCACAGTTTAGGCAGTTCCTCTTTAGCAAAGGGAGCAAAAAACCGTTTCAGGTGCACCTGGGGCACGAGTGTATCCCTGGACTGGCTGAGACCGAGAAAAAGATGGCGCTGGATGTCGGATTCAGATAATACACCTGATGCCCAAAAACTTTTCTCCACCCGCCGGGAGTTGATCAAAAAGATCTCTTTTACGCCCAGGCTTGCAAGGCTTTGAAGGATTCGTTTAAGCATCTTGGGGCGGGGTAACGCCAGCACCAGGGTCAGGGGCAATGGCGGCGGCGGATCACGGTCCAGGCAAACCTGCATGTCAATGGTGTTCCGGTCCATGGATACGATTTGTCCTGTGCCCATTTTTGCATTTTTTTTTCCGCAGAAAAGGGTGTCGCCCGGCTTTGCCCTTATCACCCGGGTGATATGTCTGCACCGATCATCCTGAAGGCGAACCCGGTCCGGACGTATAAAATCCCGGTCTTCCAGCAAGATAAGGTTCATTTCAGAAGGTTACGATTTCCATATTTTTAATCAATGCCCGGAACTGTTTCATCCAGTCGGCACCGCCCGAAAGCCTTGCCAGCTCTACGGCCATATGCACGGCAGTTACCTGATTCTGGCGCCCTAACCCCTGGACACAGGATGGACAGTTGGTTATGATTTTGGGCCTTGCCTTATTTAGGCCATGACCATTGTGTTTAATGCTCTCCTGTTTCCTTAAAAACATATTGTAGCTGATATCGGGCCTGGACAGCGACATGGTTCCGGCTTCGGAACAGCAGTATGGTACGGCACAGGCGTCAATGCCTGCCTTGGCAAGCTGTGCCGTTGCCGTGCCTTTTAAACTGTCATGGCAAGGGGCATGGTAAAGACAGGCTTGGGGAGCTTCAATTGTCAAACCATATTCAAACAGGTAACCGGAGAGATCAAACAGCCTTGCGTCAAACAGATCCGTGATGCCCAGATCGGACAAAGAATCCATGCAGGTGCCGCAGGAGACAATACAGCCTGAGAAATCAAGGTCATGGAACATATCCCGGATCTGGGTCATGATAATGGTGTTCTCAAGCGAGAGCTTTTGGGCCTCCTTTATCCGGGCATTCACCTTCAATGGGTATCCGCAGCACATATATGGCGGCGGCAACACCACCTGGTGCCCCTGGGAAAGCAGCAGAAAAATGGCCGCCTTTGAAATGTTGGAAAACATACGCTCACTGCCGCATCCGGGAAAATAAAACACCGTTGACACTATTTTTCCGGGAGGATTGATCAAAATCGCCTGGTTTCTGTCCGCAGGAGGCAGGTGGGCCCGAAGCGTGGTCAAATTCGGCTGTGACACGGGGCTGTGCAGCAACTGCATTGCTTTTGTTTCCTTGAACCCGGGGAGAACAGAAGCTGATTTTACAAACCTTGCCGCCGTTCGCTGTATGGCACTGCCGGCGGTCAAAAGCCCTGTACGAAGAATCGGATTCAGTGTCTGGTTGCGGTTACCCAGATAACCTAACGTTAATTTTGTGGGTAGAGGGGTATGCTTGAAATTCATTTTTTTTAGAATTTCACGTTCCTTAATGGAAAGGCTTCCTGTATCAATATTTACCGGACACTTGTCAAGGCACTTGTGACAAATCGTACAATGATCGCCAATCTGCTCAAGATTTTTCAATACCTTGAATTTTGTGGACTGGGTCCGCTGGGTAATGTAAAGCAGCGCTTCGATCAATGCACCCAATGCCAGGTTTTTATTCCTGGGATGAAAAAACATATTCCTTGCCGGATAAAATACCGGGCACTGGGGCTTGCATTTGCCGCAGCGTACACAGTGGGAAATTTTAGCGGAGAGTTCGGACAGGGACCCGTGCTTAAGAATCTGTGCCTCAAGCTTCATAAGGGTGAACGACGGCGTAAACACCTTGTTCAAAATATCCGGCTCGGATAATTTGCCCGGGTTCATCAACCCGTTCGGATCCACTTGTTTGCGGTAATCGTCAAACTTTCTTACCTGCGCTTTATCCAGGTACTTGAATTTGGTGACGCCGATTCCGTGTTCACCGGATACCACACCATCAAGGGCCACCGCTTTTGCCATGACCTTGTCTGTGGTCATGTGAGCCCGGACAAGCATCTCCTTATCATTGGAAAACACCGGGATATTCACATGAACATTGCCGTCCCCGGCATGCATATGGGTGGCAATGACAATCAAGCGGCTTAAGGTGTCATTGTAAATCTCTTCCACATTGGACAGCACCAGGCTGTAGCCGTGCAGGTGATCCTGTATCCGGCTGTGAAAATTTTTGGTGTGAATAAAGGCCTCCAGAGCGTCACGGGAGGCAATGTCGAGTTTCTTGCGGATACCGTAAGCAAGATCCTTGATCCGGCCGACCTTTTTCCCAAGCCATTCCGGATCGGACTGGGGAATAGCCGTCTCCAGATATGTCAGGATATTTTGAATGATCCGGCCCTGGGTATATTTTTTCTCTTCAAGGTTGGTGTCATCAACAAATTTGACAAAATCGGCCAGGCTGTCAATGGGCAGAACAATATCTTCGTTCAGTTTAAAGGCATTGGTGTGGGCTGCAATGGCCCCCAGGCGTTTACGGTCCTCCCAGTAACGTGCGGCTTCACTCCTGTTCCGGGCAATGGAGAGCCCGGTCTTGTCATAGGCCCCAAGGATGGTTTCTATGGTACGCATACCCTGGTCAAGAAGAAACAGGTCATTGGACACCATGTCAATGAGCAATACGGCTTTAAGCCGGTCTCCTACGGACCGCTTGGTTTTGTATTTTATGGCCTTGATGTATTCTTCGTCAAAATGTTCCAGGGCCATCAGCGCGGGATCACTGTTTTCAAACCGGGTGCAGATTTGTGTTATTACCTTACCCGCCTCGGTCATGTCATTACCGAAAAATTCAATGCAGCAGGTGGCTTTGTGCGCAAACTCAGGATACAGAATAAATTCAGCCCAGGTAATGATGCCGTCACACCCTTCTTTTTGGACCCCGGGCAGCCCGCCCAGAACCTTATTGGTGACATCCTTGCCCAGGCCCTTTTTACGGACATCGGCCCCGGTCAGTTCAATGGTGTCAAGGATCTGTCCGGCTTCATCCGTGATCACAAAGCTGAGGGTATCCTCGTACAAAATTTTACGCAAAGGATGGTCCCGGCGTGTCACTGTAAGCAGGTCGCCGTCGGGCATGGTAATCCTGAATGACAGGACATTGTCAATGGCAGTGCCGTAGAGTACGGCTGTTTTTCCGCCGGCGTTTTCGGCCAGATTGCCGCCAATGGTACATGCCCAGGCAGAGGTGGGATCCGTGGCGAAAATATACCCCTGGGCTGCGGCCGCATCCTTGGCATCCTGGGTGATGACCCCGGCCTCCATGGGCATGACGGCATATTCTCTGCCGTCATTGGTCTTGCGGTGTTCAATGGGAAAAATGGTATTCAGTTTTTCCGTATTGATCATAACGCAGTCCGGTGCCAGGGGGGTTGCCCCGCCGGTCAGTCCGGTGCCCCCGCCCCGGGGAATGATATGAAATTTTAAGTCTATTAATTTTTTGACCAGCTTGGGGATCTGATCTTCCCGGTCCGGCCGAATTACGGCAACGGGCGTGTATCTTCGCCAGTCCGTCGCATCGGTGATATGGGAGGTGATGTTAAACGGGTCAAAGCATATGTTGTTTTTGCCCACCACAGGAGAGAGCCGCCGTGAAATCCTTGCCTGTTCCTTTGCAACGGCATTGATCTGGGCGCTTAGCCGCCTAAGTGAAGACCTGCAGGCGTCAAGTACAATGCGAACCTCTTCGTGTTCGGCATGTTCGGCAATATTATAAAGGTCATTTCCAAATTCAGTAAACAGCCGCCGTCTCAGCACGGGATGTTCCACAAGTTCCTGGAATAAAAAGGCGTTCCTGCGGATGACAAAAAGGTCCCCCATAAAACGGTGGAGAAGGCGTGACGACCGGCCTGTGCCCTTAAGTGTTTCAAGAACACGAATGGTATCTAAAACGTCATTGCCAAACAAATGGGCAATGATCTGGTCGTCCCCGGCCGAGGTATAATTAAACGGTATTTTTCTAAAAAGGTCTCGCATTATATTTTACTTCAAATAACAGCTATGGGCTGAACTGATTTATCAATAAATCAATCCAACCCACAACAATATAAAATAATTAATTTATTGGGACTTAAATATAAAAACGATGTGGCTGTCTGTCAAACCTACTCGTTGTGCTCTCTTGTTTTATGAAATTTGATCTCCGGCCACTCTTCCCGGGTAAACCCAAGCTGGTAAACGCTTGTGGTCAAAAAAGTCAAACGCCCTTCAGCGTCCCGGGTCAGGCTGGATTCGTTTTTCCGGGTAAAATCTTTAAGATAGGATTCGCTTTCACATTCCACCCACCGGGCCACGGACAGGTCTATGGGCTCGTATCCGGCACTGACATTATATTCGGCTTTTAACCGCGCCATGGTTACATCAAACTGCAGTACGCCGACAGCACCGATAATATGCATATTCCCCTGCAAAGGGCGGAACACCTGGATGGTACCCTCTTCGGCCAACTGGGTCAGTCCCTTTGTCAGGGCTTTGGCCTTTAAGGGATCCTTCAACAGTACCCGCCTGAAGTGTTCCGGAGCAAAATTGGGAATGCCCAAAAATTTCAAGGGTTCTTTCGTGGTAAAGGTATCCCCGATTTTGATGGTGCCGTGGTTGTGAATGCCGATGATATCGCCAGGATATGCCTCTTCCACATTGGACCGCTCCTGGGCCATGAAAATGGTGGCATTGGCAATTTTGATATCTTTTCCGATGCGGTGATGCCGTACTTTCATGCCCTTGGTGAATTTTCCCGAGCAGATTCGGAAAAAAGCGATTCTGTCCCTGTGCTCAGGGTCCATATTGGCCTGAATTTTAAAGGTGAACCCTGAAAACGCCTTTTCACAAGGATCCACTTCCCGGGACGCCGTGGGTCTGATGCCGGGGCATGGTGCAATCCGTACAAATGCGTCAAGCATCTCCCGGACGCCGAAATTATTGATGGCCGACCCGAAGAACACCGGGGTCTGGGTGCCGTTGAGATAAAGATCAAGATCAAAGGGTTCCGACGCCACGGAAATCAGTTCCACATCCTCGCGCAACTGGTCTGCAGGACTTTGGCCGATCATTTCATCCAGCACGGGATCATCAAGGTCCTCGATCAATACCCCGTCGTCATTTTTCGGGGTATATCCCGCGGTAAAAATCCCCAACTGCTGTTCTTCCAGATTGTACACCCCTTTAAACCGCTTTCCCATGCCAATGGGCCAGGTTAAAGGCACACACTCGATCTGCAGTTTATCCTCAATGTCCTGGAAAATATCAAGGGGTTCAAGCCCCTCCCGGTCCAGCTTGTTAATAAAAGTGATGATCGGCGTGTTGCGCATCCGGCAGACTTCCATCAGTTTCTGGGTTTGGGGTTCCACCCCCTTGGCAGAGTCAATGATCATTACGGCGCAGTCAACCGCGGTGAGCACCCGGTAGGTATCCTCACTGAAATCCTTATGTCCCGGGGTGTCTAGGAGATTGATTTCATAATCCTTATAATTAAACTTCATTACGGAAGACGATACGGAGATGCCCCTTTCCTGCTCAATGGATAAAAAGTCCGAGGTGGCGGCCCGGTCAGCTTTTCTGGATTTTACGGCACCGGCCTGCTGGATGGCCCCGCCGAATAACAGCAGCTTTTCGGTCAAGGTTGTTTTTCCGGCATCCGGATGGCTGATAATGCCGAATGTTCTGCGTTTTTTTATTTCCGGTAATAGCGTCTTATCTAATGTTTTGCTTGTGGGGTTTGTCATTGATCTCTCTTCACCCTGCCCGATTTATAAAAAAGGCCTTGAAATAGTAAAACTAAGGGTGGAAATTTAACAGCATTTCAGAATAGAATCAAGTCTATATTTACGCCGACTTAAATTCCCCATATGCCTGCCCGGAAATCAAAATTCAGAAAAAACCAACTGGGAAAATGTTTTGGAAAAAAGGTATGATTACAGTTTTTTGCTATTACGAACCGGCGGCCGTTTTTTATCTTCCGCTGCACCTGTAAATACGTCTCTGTTCTCTTCACACTAGTTGATTTTTTTCATAAAACTGTTATTGTTTCTTAAAAAGCATGATGTTTATGGGGAGGGGATTTGTGGCTACAGACAATATTTTAGAGCGACTTGTTTGTTCAGACGATTCGAGCGAGGATAACACTAACAGCCGTACGGCAAAGACAAGCGAAGTGAACATG
>JAKSBO010000593.1 GCA_022361095.1 Desulfobacterales bacterium
TCAGTATCAAGTTCAAAATGGATGTGAAGATCAAATACAAATCCGGTTTCCATGAGAAGCCTGGGCCATTCCACCACCGTAACGCTGTTTTGTCCCACCTGGTCCTCAATGCCGATATAATCCAACTCGTCCGGGTCCGAGAGCCGGTAAAGGTCTAAATGGTACAGGCGCATTTTTTCTGCCGGATATTCATTCATGATGGTAAATGTGGGGCTGGTGATATAGTATCCGTCGGCCACGTTCAACCCCCTGGCAAGGCCCTGGACAAAACAGGTCTTGCCGCAGCCAAGATCCCCCGTCAAGGCCATGGCGCAGCTTATGTGCTGTTCCCGGATACATCTCCCCAGGCGCCTGGCCGCCTCCTGGGTCTGTTCCGGGCTTTGGGATATGATCTCTTTCATGATAAAAGTGTTTTTAACGCTTGGGGAATGCCCGCCACCATATCTGATGCCGAAAAGCCAAAGGTGTGGTTTTCGGCCAGGAGGTCCCCGCAAAGCCCGTGGGCATAAACGCCTGCAAGGGCTGCGGATTCGGGGGGCAGATTCTGGGCCAGGAATGCTGCGATCATGCCGGTGAGAACATCACCCATGCCGCCGCAGGCCATGCCGGGATTTCCCGTGGGGCAGATGGATATGGTGCCGTCCGGACAGGCCACAAGGGTCTGTGCGCCTTTGAGCACCAGGGTAACTTTGTATTGTTTTGCAAATTCCCGGGCCGTTTCCATACGGTTTTGTTGAATATCCTCCGTGGTTTTTCCGGTAAGCCGGGCCATTTCACCGGGGTGAGGGGTGAGGATCACCGGGGCCTTTACCGTATTTAGAATATCAAGTTCCTTTGCAATGCAGTTCAGTCCGTCGGCATCAATGACCATGGGAACGGATGAGATGGCCAAAATGCTTTTGATCACTTCCCGGGTGCCGGGGTCCGTACCTATGCCCGGACCGATGGCCAACGCGGCCTTGTCTGCCAAAAGCGTGATAATGTCATCCAGGGCTGCGGCATCCAGGCCGCCCGAAGGGGTCTGGGCAAGTGCGGTTGTCATCGGTTCGATGACCATCGGTTCCAAGACAGGCATGAGTTTCTCGGGAATCCCCAGGGTCACAAGACCTGCCCCGGTTCGCATGGCCGCATTGGCGCACAATGCCGCGGCACCCGTTTTGCCCGGCGAACCGGCCAGTATCAGCAGGTGGCCGAAACTGCCCTTGTGGGCATTGAAATCCCTGGCCGGTATCAGGCCGGAAATGTCATGGGGTCCAGGCAGGAAGATATCAGGCGATTGTGCTTTGGCAATATGACCGGGAATGCCGATGTCAATAACCTCCAGGTCGCCGGTATGAAAATTGCCCGGATAGAGGATGTGCCCGGTTTTGGCAAAGGCAAAGGTGGCCGTGGCATCCGCCTGGACGGCCACCCCGCAGACAGCACCTGTATCTGCATTGATTCCCGAAGGAATGTCCACGCTGAAGACCGATTTGCCCGAATCATTAATCAATTCAATAACGTCACGGTAAATACCCCGTACATCTGAATTAAGCCCTGTGCCGAAAATGGCGTCCACAAACAGATCGTGGTTTTCCAGGATTTCAGCCGCCGCATTTAAGGACTCTTTATCCGGAATTTCAATGAACTGCGACAGGGGGTGTTCGGCCATAAGGCCAAGTACCAGATCCATATTTGCCTTGGCATCTCCCTGGACCCGGTCCCGGGTGGATAAAAGAAAGAAGCTGACGCTTACCCCCATCTCCATAAGGTAGCGTCCGATCACAAATCCGTCTCCGCCGTTGTTGCCCCGGCCTGCCACCACAGCCACCCCGGTGCCTTCAAGCTCAAAATAGTCGGAAAGTACCTCCAGGGCGCCACGGCCTGCATTTTCCATGAGCACCCGGCCTGGAATGCCAAAGGCTTCAATGGTGTTTTTATCCATCTGCTGCATCTGTCTTGTGGTGACAATGATCATGATTTGCGTTCCTTTTTCAGGCCATTACCTCTTTATATCTGAAGCAGGAGACCAGGTGGTCGTTCACCATGCCCGTGGCCTGCATATGGGCATAGATGATGGTGGACCCGGTAAATTTAAACCCGCGCTTGCATAGGTCTTTTGAAAA
>JAKSBO010000477.1 GCA_022361095.1 Desulfobacterales bacterium
AGAGTATGAAGAACTTGGGTATTGGCAAAAAATAACCCTTGGCGAGCATCTTGAAAACTGGGCTTTGGAATATAAAAACAGAATAGCAATTGTAGATGAAGGCATAGAATTCACATATTGGGGCCTTAATAAAAAAGTGGACGAACTTGCATCAGGATTATTAAATATGGGGATAAAAAAAGGGGATAATGCAGTTGTGCAGCTTCCCAATTCCGCATCTTTTATAATTACATGTTTTGCCCTTTTAAAAATAGGATGCGTGCCTGTGCTGTCCATGCCTGCACACAGAGAAGCCGAACTCGAGGGCATCTTTTCACTTGCAGAGCCTGTTGCGTATTTTATAACAGATAATTATTTAGGATTTAATTATACTGAAATGGCAAAAGGGCTTGTATCAAGACACCCAAGTGTAAAATTTCTTATAACAGACACTATAAATTCAAATGGGTTAAAACTTTCCGAGATATCAGGGCAACAGGTTGAAATGGATGGGCCTTCCTATAAAGATATTGCATTCCTACTACTTTCGGGAGGCACAACAGGAACCCCGAAGCTCATACCCAGAATACATACACATTATGCTTTCAATGCAATGGAATCTGCAAAAAGATGCCAATTAAACAAAGATTCCGTATATCTTGCCGTTTTACCGATCGCTCATAATTTCCCTCTGTCATGCCCGGGAATACTTGGAACCTTTTCTGTTGGCGGGAAGGTTGTATTGAGTAAAACAACCAGCTTTGACGAAGCTTTCCCGCTTATAGAAAAAGAAAAAGTTACAATAACAGCGCTTGTTCCTGCGATTGCAAATCTGTGGCTACAGGCTGTTGAATGGGATGACAGCGACCTTTCAAGTCTAGAGTTGGTTCAGGTTGGAGGCTCTCCTCTGGACGAAAAACTGGCTTTAAAGGTTATGACAATGTTGAAGTGTAAGCTTCAGCAGGTTTTTGGAATGGCAGAAGGGCTTTTATGCTATACATCTCCTGATGATTCAAAGGAAGCTGTCTTGGCAACCCAAGGAAAACCTTTAAGTATTCATGATGAAGTAAGAATTGTTGATGAAAACGGAAATGAAGTTCCTAACGGTGAGTTCGGAGAGCTCATGGTGAGAGGGCCCTACACAATAAAGGGGTATTACAAGGCTCCCGAGCAGAATTTAAAAGATTTCACAAAAGACGGATTTTATAAATCTGGAGATAAAGTGAGAATAACTTCAGATGGCAATATACAGGTAAGAGGAAGAATAAAAGAGCAGATAAACAGAGCAGGGGAAAAAATAATGGCATCGGAGATAGAATCATATCTCAATTCCCACCCTGATATACAAGACTCTTCTTTGGTGCCTGTTAAGGATGAAACCTTTGGAGAAAGAAGCTGTGCTTTTATAATATCGGAAAATAGAGATTTAAAACTTTCCCATATCCATGAATTTTTCAAAACCCTCGGAATAGCCAGATATAAGATGCCTGATCAACTGGAATTCATAGATTTTTGGCCACTCACAAGTATTGGAAAGGTAGACAAAAGAAAGCTTTCAAAAATCGTAGATGATAAAGAGGAGAAACAATTTGGCGAATATTTTGAATTTGCGCTGGAGTTTGACGCAGACCCAATATTCACAGCCTGCCAGATAATAGAAACAGATTTTTATGATGAATATCTTTTTTATGAAAACAAAAATGATTTATCTCTTGGTATGGGCGTAGATTCCATGCTCGTTACCAGTTCTGAAAATACAATATTAAAAACAGGGAATAAAACACATACTTTTGAAAATAAAGATTTAAGTGAAACAATAGATAAAGCACTCTCATTTATACCCTATAAAGACTGGCGTGCATACGGAACCGCAAATTTTGAACTTTCCAAATACAATTATAAAATAGGATATACTACCTTTGAGAATGAATTATTAAAATTATTTATTCCAAAGGCAGAGGTAAGATTCAGCAAAAAAACACTTTTATTAAGAGCCCTTGAAAAAAATGTTCTTGAAAGACTCAAAAGTCTTGTCGAATCCATACTTAATAAAAATCAGGAAAAAAGCATTAAAACAGATCTTGATCAGAGAATTTTGATGCAGAAAAATACAATACCTGAAATCAGCACCCACAATAGCGAAAATTATAAAAAAATCGTTAAAGCAGCGGTTGCGGAAATCAAAGAGCCCCAATATCAGAAAGTCATACTTTCGAGAAAAATCCCTCTTTCACATGAAATAGATCTGGTTGCAAGCTATGTGGCCGGCAGACGGGCAAACACACCTGCAAGATCTTTTCTGTTAAACCTTGGAGATATTAAAGCTGCCGGTTTCAGCCCTGAAACAGTTGTTGAAGTTGATGAAAACAGAATAGTGAGCACACAGCCACTTGCCGGGACAAGAGCGATGGGTTCGGATACGGTTGAAGAAATAGAGCTTCGAAAAGAACTTCTCAACGATTCAAAAGAGATAGCGGAACATGCAATTTCAATAAAGCTTGCTTTTGACGAAATGCTTCAGGTTTGTGACGGAGATTCAATTATTCTCAGTGATTTTATGACAATTGCAAAGAGGGGAACAGTACAACATATTGCATCACGACTCAGGGGGAAACTTAAAGCAACCTGTAATCCCTGGCATGCATTCAAAGCATTATTCCCGGCTGTCACAGCAACCGGAATTCCTAAAAGAGAATCTATTCTGGCAATAGGAAAATATGAAACGGAGAAGAGAAATCTCTACAGCGGTTGCGTAATGACATATGACAGTAACGGACGTATGGATGCTGCGCTGGTTTTAAGATCGTTTTTCCAGAAATCCGATAAAGCATGGCTTCACGCAGGAGCCGGGATCGTAGATATGTCGGAGCCTTCAAGAGAGCTAGAAGAAACATGCGAAAAATTGAGAAGCGTATCAAATCAGATCGTATATATATGACCACCCTGCCTGCAAATTTTGTATTCATTGTTTTTGTATAAGGTCCAACCCCGCCTTTAGGCCGCTGGACGGGTACCGGTTATTCCCGGTATTTCATCTGTCTCTAATATCTATGCCGCTGCAGAAGCTAAATAGGTGCTCGGGTCAGATGAGCGGATGACATAAAGCGGTATTTAAGCACCAGGATTTTTATGATCTGGTGTCTTCCACGATTTTCATTCACGATAACCAAAGAGGTGAGATATGGCATGCCCTTCAAGCGTAAGGATTTGTGATTGTACCATTCGGGATGGCGGTTTGGTGAATGACTCTCAGTTCTCGCCCAAAATGGTCCGTCGTATATATCAAGCCCTTTCAAGTGCAGGGGTAGATATTATTGAACTCGGTTATAAAAACAGTAAAAAAATGGTTGATCCCAAAAGATACGGCAGTTGGCGGTTTTGCGATGAAGATCTTTTATCCGGGGTGGTCATGGGGATAGATCCGTCCGCAAAACTTGCAATTATGCAGGACGCCCATAAAGCCGATGCTGCGGATCTTTTGCCTAAAGCCGACAGTGTCATTGATATCGTACGCATCGCCACATATGTCAAAGATATTGAAAAGGCGATTTTGTTGGAAAACAGTGCATCATATAAAGGATATCAAACCACCATTAATATCATGGCAATATCCCATGAATCTGATCCTGAAATAAAAAAAGTATTACGAAAAATCTCAAAAGAAACCAATGTGATTGCCTGCTATATCGTAGATAGTTTCGGTTCTTTTTATCCCGGAGACATAGATCATTATTTTGAACTGTTTAAGGCTAATTTGGATGGTATTGAAATTGGGGTTCATTGTCATAACCAGCAGCAACTGGCATTTGCCAATACATTGCGGTCGGCTGACAAGGGTGCGACATATTTGGACGGGACGCTTTACGGATTGGGGCGGGCGGCAGGTAATTGCCCGATGGAATTACTTGCAGGTGCGTTAAAAAATTCACATTTGGATATGAAGCCTTTGATTGATGTGATCGGAAAAGAAATTCTGCCGCTGCGAAAAAAAATACATTGGGGATATGCAATATCCCATGCGCTCACCGGGATTTTGAATCTGCACCCTAAGCCGGCGATTGAACATATGGAGCTTCCTGAGGATAGCATTGAAAAGTATGAATTTGTTGGTTTGTTCGACCAACTAATGCAAAACGAAGCTTTAAAATCCCAAGATGTTTTTGATTATAATTTAATAAAAAATTCCGAAATAAATCAGACGCTTCAACCAGATTCTCATATTAATATGCAGCTTAAACCTTCAGGCACTTAACCTCAATAGTCATGGGAGGCCCGCAATCGGCAAGGATCGTTGTGAACATGGGAAGGTGCAATTATAAATACAAAAGAAGGAGTCGAAGTATGATATCAGTTCGCCAGTATCTCGTCAGGGAGATTGCCTTGACACTCGGGCGCCGTCCCGAAGATATCAATACAAATGTTCCATTTTCACGCATGGGCATAAAATCAAGTGATTTGGTGACCATTCGGTCACGCCTTGCAATGGAAATTCGGCAAGACCTGCCTGCTGCGGCCGGGGAGGATTATCCCACTATATCTGCAGTGGCCTCCTTTTGGGAGAAAGTGTTGGATGAAATAGGAAATAATGATGGCAGCGGATGTCGCTCTCCGGAGCAGACCCCATTGCCGGAGTCCCATCTATTGGCTCTTTCCGCCAAGGATAAAACGGAGCTACACACTTTGTCCAGTAATTATATCGCATTTCTTGACCGGCATCCTGAAACTAATCCCAAAGATTTCTGTTATACAGTTAATGCCGGGCAAACGGATGGGACCTGGCGTGCAGCCGTATCGGGTAAAGACAACCTGGAACTGGCAAAGGAACTGGCTCATTTAAAAACCAATGATTTGTCACTAGGGGGCTCCCAAGGTGTTTCTTCCATGAATCCGGCCTTTTTATTTACAGGCCAAGGCTCCCAGTATCCGGGTATGGGACGGGATTTATACTGTCAGCAGCCCGTTTTCCGGGAGGAGATGGACCGATGCATCGCCATCCTTTCGGACTCCCATGCCATATCCCTGAAGCAGTTGCTTTTTGAGCAGAACGATTCACAATTACTTGATCAGACAGCCAACACCCAGCCCGCACTGTTTTCCCTGGAGTATGCCATGGCCCAAATGTACCGGTCATGGGGGATTGAGCCTGCTTTTGTCATGGGGCACAGTGTGGGAGAGTTTGTCGCGGCCTGCGTGGCCGGTGTTTTCAGCCTGGAAGACGGTTTAAAGCTGATCTCGGCCAGGGGGCGACTGATACAGACCCTGCCACAGGAAGGAAAGATGGTGGCCTGCCTCTGCGCCGGAAAGCTTGTGGAAGATGCGATTACCCCCTATGGGAATGATATTTCCGTTGCCGCAGCCAACGGACCGGCCAATACGGTGATTTCCGGAAAAAACGCCGCTGTAAAAGAGGTTTGCAAGCGGTTTGAAGCAGATGGGATCTCATGGATACCTCTGCAAACTTCCCATGCCTTTCATTCTATATTGATGGAACCCATGATTGAGGCATTCAGGGATGTTGCAGAGACGGTTCGCTATGGATCTCCACAAATTCCCTATATATCCAACATTACCGGAGATCTGGTTGAAAATGACGAGGTCTGCTTTCCCGATTACTGGTGCCGCCACATCCGTTCGCCCGTCATGTTCGAGTCCGGTATACACGCCTTATACCGGGCCGGATGCCGTTTATTCCAGGAGATCGGCCCTTCTCCCGTATTATCGGGAATGGGCGCGGCTATTTTATCCCAAGATGGGGCTGAATTCGTGCCCTCCCTAAGGCGGGGCTGGGGAGAGGAAAAGGCCATATGCACCGGACTGTCAATGCTTTATATGCAAGGGGCGGATATCGACTGGGACGCGTTTTTTAAGCCTTTTAGCCCTGCCGTCATCTCAATTCCCCAAAAATAAAGAAAGGAAATGATACCGATGCCCCATCCCGATTACCAGGAGATCAAGGATATGATCTCGGCAAAGCTCTCTGAACCCGCCCCTTTCAACGGCACGGACAATCTTATTCAATTGGGCCTGGATTCGCTGAAAATCATGCACCTGGTCAACCTGTTCAGACGCGAGGGACATCCGGTTACCTTTGCCCAGCTCATTGAGTCCCCCTTCCTTGACACGTGGTGTGAGCTGTTGTCTGCGGCCAAACCTGCCGGGGCGAAAGAGTCGCCTGGGACCCATAAAATAGCCCCTGTAAAGGACGCAGACCAAAACCATGAAAGCGGGGTCGGCACCCCATTTCCTCTTACCGACGTCCAGCAGGCATACTGGTTCGGCAGAAGAGAGGGGCAGCCTTTGGGCGGGGTAAGTTGCCACGCCTATCTGGAACTGGATGGCCGGGTATCTGCACTGGCCCTGGAATTGGCCTGGGAGCGGGTGACAAGCCACCACGCCATGCTGGGGGCCAGGTTCCTTGACACAGGTGAACAGGTTATTGAAGAGGATCACCAGGGCATGCCTTTGGTCATCAACGACTTTAGAGCTCTTTCGGGAGAAGACCTGGACCAAGCCCTTCAGAATGTGCGAAATGCCCTTTCTCACCGGAGCCTGGCCGTGGAAAAAGGAGAGGTTACGGGCCTGGCATTAAGTCTGCTGCCCCAGGGCCGAACACGAATTCACTTTGACGTGGATCTTTTGGTTGCTGACGTGCAAAGTTTTCAAAATATTCTTAGAGACTTGACCAATGTATATGCCACGGGGACAGCACCACCGGCCCCGGCTGCCTGGCGCTTCGACAGATACCTTGCCCGGCATAGGGGGCTTGACGCCGGCATGTATGACGAGGCTGCCCGGTATTGGCAGGAGCGCCTGGACACACTTCCCGGCCCTCCGGCACTGCCTCTTGCTAAAAGGCCCCGGACTGTGCAGCGTCCTCAATTCAATCGAAGAATTCATCTCCTGGACGAAAAAGCCTATAAACTGCTTTGCATGAGGGCGGCTCAAAGACAGGCCACCCCGGCCATGGTGCTGCTCACCGCCTATGCAACCGTTTTGGCACGCTGGAGCACCGATCCCCGCTTTCTGATCAACATTCCTTTGTTTGACAGAAATGGGAGCGAACCCTGGATTGATGATGTGGTGGCTGATTTTACCAGCCTGTTACTCCTGGCCGTGGATTTTACGATACCGGCACCGTTTTCGGAACGCCTTGAACAGGTCCAGCGCCAATTCCACCAGGACGTGGCCCATGCCGCCTGGTCCGGCGTCCGGGTTCAGCGTGATCTGGTGCGCCGAAGACCGGGCACAGACAGTGCGGCACCTGTGGTCTTTGCCTGCAATCTGGGGCGCCCACTTATAAGCGACCTGTGCCGCGATACCCTGGGAGAACTGAGCTATATGATCTCCCAGACTCCCCAGGTGTGGCTGGACTTCCAGATTCACGAAATCCCGGGTGCTTTAATGCTCTGTTGGGACGTGGTGGAAGAGTTGTTCCATGACGGGATGATGGACGCCATGTTCGGGGCTTTTGGCAGGCTCATGGACCATCTTACGGATGCTGAGGACCTCTGGGACAGGCCCTTCTCCCTTTTGCCGGAAGCCACCCGCCTGTTCCGGCAAAAAGAGGCCGCTATGGTGCTTCCGGAACCTTCCTGCTGTCTTCACACCCTTTTTTTCCGGCATGCTGAAACCAGTCCGGATCGAATTGCCCTCATTGACGGCGGTTCCGGTGTAGGAATTTCCTATGCCGAGCTTGCCCAAACCGTATTGAGGACTTCAGCCCTTTTAAAATCCCGGGGGGTTTGTCCGGGGGATGCGGTTGCGATCATCCTGCCCCGGAGCCGGGAACAAGTTATCGCGGTTTTGGCTGTCCTGGCCCTGGGTGGGCATTACGTGCCGATTAGTACCGAACAGCCGGAGCAAAGATGCCGGCAAATTTTGGAAAAAGCCGGGGTAACCCGGGTGATTACGACCGCTTCCTTTTCCCACGAGAGGTCTTGGCCTGAAAACATTTCCATATCCCACGTGGAAGAACACCACGGATTCGAACCTATGGAAGCCCCGGTAATATCCTCACCGGATCAGACAGCCTACATCATCTTCACATCAGGCTCCACAGGGGAACCCAAGGGCGTTGTTCTAAGCCATTATGCCGCATGGAACACCGTGGTTGAAATTAATCAGCGGTACGGGATCAGAGCCGATGACCGGATGCTTGGGGTTTCCGGCCTGGATTTTGATTTGTCGGTTTATGACATATTCGGGCTTCTGTCCGCCGGCGGGACCCTGGTCCTTATCAACGAGGAGATGCGGCGGAATCCTGCGGCATGGCTTGATCTTATGGATGCCCACACGATTACGCTCTGGAATACGGTTCCGATCCTATTTGACATGCTTATGACTGCGGCAGAGGGCCGTTCCAGAAATCTTGCCTCCCTGCGTCTTGCCTTCTTGTCCGGCGACTGGATCGGCATGGACCTGCCCGAACGTCTTCAGCGACTTGCTTCCGACTGCCGTATAGTGGCCATGGGCGGGGCTACGGAAGCGGCGATCTGGTCCAATGCCTTTGACGTAACCCTGCCTCTGTATCCTGAATGGCCGTCCATCCCTTACGGCCGCCCCCTGGCAGGCCAGGGGTTCCGGGTAGTGGATGCCCTGGGCAGGGATTGTCCGGACTGGGTGCCGGGAGAGCTGTGGATCGGTGGGGCTGGTGTTGCAGAAGGCTACTATGGTGATCCGGAACTAACCGCAGAGCGGTTTGTACGTCAGGGGGATCGCCGCTGGTACCGCACCGGAGACCAGGGCCGGTTCAGGCCCTGCGGAAATCTGGAATTTTTAGGCCGGATCGATTTTCAGCTCAAAATCCGGGGGCACCGCATAGAACC
>JAKSBO010000463.1 GCA_022361095.1 Desulfobacterales bacterium
ATCATGGGGACGATATTTTTATGGGCCCGGATCATGGAATTGGCAATATTCTGGAGCAGCATTGTCTTTCCCGCCTTTGGCGGGGATACGATAAGACCGCGCTGGCCGAACCCGATAGGCGACATCAGATCAATAACCCGCATGGAATAGTTGTCAGGTTCAGCCTCAAGGTTCATCTTACGATCCGGATATAACGGGAGCAGGTTATCAAACAATATGGTTTCAGCTGCCATTTCAGGATTCATAAAGTTAACGGCTTCCACTTTCAGCAATGCAAAATATCGCTCAGAATCTTTTGGCTGGCGGACTTGGCCGGAAATGGTATCTCCGGTGCGCAGATTAAACCGCCGGATCTGGGATGGAGACACGTAAATATCGTCGGGACCCGGCAGATAATTGTATCCCGGCGCCCTCAAAAAACCAAATCCATCCGGAAGGATTTCAAGGGTCCCTTCACCGTAAATCTGTCCACTTTCTTCAATATTGGCTTGGAGCAGGGCAAAAATCAGTTCCTGCTTCTTAAGGCCGCCAATACCCTGGATATTGTATTTTTTGGCAAGCTTGGTCAGCTCACTGATTTTCATCTGATTGAGTTCTACAAGATTCATGCAATCTCCTGGTCTGATCCATCCGTCTGGTTAAAAGTGTATGAATTCACAATGTAATTTTTTATTGGGGATGCCTTTTTGACAATCTGGAGGCCTACTGGCCTTGCGGAAAAAAAAGACAGATAATGTGAAAATTCAGTAATTAGTAATTTTTATTAAGATATTAATCTTTTTTTGTCAAGCGCTGATTGACAAGTTTTTTATACAAATCCCCCACGGTTTTGAAAACAGCTTCCTGCCCGCCGGTATTTTCAATAACACAATCCGCCTTTTTGATCTTTTCAGACTGGGGCATCTGAATGGCCAAAAGCTTTTGGGCGCTTTCTTTGCCCACACCGTCCCGGCTGGAAATCCGGTCAACAAGGGTGCTTTCCGAAGCGGTGACCACCACGACGACATCAAAGAGATTTTCCATGCCAAGCTCAAACAAAAGAGGGACCTCAACAGCACAGGATCTTTGTGTTAAATGAACCGCTTCATCCATCAGCCTGACGGTTTCACTGATGATAATAGGATGCAGAATGGATTCGAGTTTTTCCCGGCTGCCTTTTGTGGTTAAAATCATATGTCGCAGAGCCGATCGATCCAACGTGCGGTCCGGGGCGACAATTTTGGCGCCAAAGGCCTTGACCACCTTCTCATACGCAGCCCGGCCCGGTTCCACCACCAGCCGTGCAATTTCATCACAATCCAGGGTCTCCAGACCGATACGCCGAAATCCCTCACACACAAGACTTTTTCCCGATCCTGCCGATCCTGTCACACCGATTTTAAGCATCATATTCCAGTAGTTTTATTGAATTGTTTTTCCCCTTCAATTCCCAGCGTTTATCTAATTTGACTTATAATATACTCCTGTGATATTTATCAAGCCCGTCAAATCGACATTTAACCTTGATTTTAATTTTAAAGGGGAACATACGTGGAAAGAACTTTATCCATTATCAAGCCCGATGGTGTAGAAAAAAACGTCATCGGCGAAGTTATCAAGCGCTTTGAAACCAACGGCATCAAAATTGCGGCCATGAAAATGATCCATCTGAGCAAACCCCAGGCCCAGGGGTTTTATGCCGTCCACAAAGAACGTCCGTTTTTCGACAGCCTCACTGATTTCATGACATCGGGCCCCATTGTTGTCATGGTATTGGAAGGTGAAGATGTTATCGCAAAAAATAGAAAACTAATGGGTGCCACAAACTTCAAGGAAGCAGAAGAAGGCACCATCCGCAAAGAATATGCCACAGACATTGAAAA
>JAKSBO010000759.1 GCA_022361095.1 Desulfobacterales bacterium
CCCAAAGCCTGTTTTCTATGAAAACCATGGACTAACCATGTCTATCCAGGCACAACACATTATAGAAGATAAAAAAAATGACGGTTGAAAAAGCATACCAAAAGGCCCTGGGATACCTGGCAAAAAGCCCTAAGACCATCCATCAGATGAAACAATATCTGACAGGAAAAGGATATGACGCAAATACTATTGAAAAAATTGTTGGACAGTTGACGGACTTTAATTATCTGGATGACAAAGCCTTTGCACGGCAATTTGTTGAAAGCCGAATCCGGTATAAACCCAAATCCGTATATGCCCTAAAATTTGAGCTGCGAAAAAAAGGGATTGACCCGGCACTCGCCCAAGAGTTGTTGGATGCATATAAAGATGAGGATCTGGCATTAAAAGCCGTTGAGACTAAAAAACAGGCCTGGAAACTTTTGGATGAATCTGAATGCAGAAAAAAAATGATGAACTATTTGCGTTACAGGGGATTCAATTACAGTGTATGCCAGGCCGCATGGCAGGCATTTCTGGAAGAAGGATGGGAAAACACCCAGCCATGACTCAATATTTTTTTACATAAATTAACACCTTTTTTACACAATTTTTGCTAAATAAATTTCATAACACTTGAAAAGTTTGTTTTGATCTTAATACAAAAAAGCTGAGGATTTCCTGATTTATTCACGATTATTGCCCCTTAGGACCTGGTACATCGTATAACGCCACAAACACAATTTATGGCGTAAATATTGCATATTTTCCTGGTGGCAGAATAGGCAAAAGTAGATTTTCAACACAGAAGGTTAAGGATTCACTTATGGTTGGAAGAAAAAGAACCATCGAACGCCGGAAAAACAAACGATATAAAGCTGTAGACGGAGCCTATGCAGCGATCAGCCCCAATTCAAACAAAATTGGTCAAATCATCGACATCAGTATGGGCGGACTGTGTTTCAAATATATAAACACCGACAACACATCGGAAGAACCGGTGAATAGAAACCAGGAATCTATTTTCCTAAGCAGTATGGGATATTATGTCGGTGATCTTCCATTTCAAACCGTTGCCGACTATGAAATAACGGACACTCCGTCATTCAGTTCAATGCAGGTCAGAAAGCGCCATGTCAAATTTACCGATCTTACATTCAAACAACTGTTTGACCTGGACTATTATCTGAAAAACAATGTGTCGGAACCGGTAAAACCGCTTCAAAGCCAAACCAAATCCTGAATCGTCATTTATCGGCACAAAATAAAATAACAGACGGATATCCCACATTCTTTATCTTAATATCAGTTAATAATATCTGTATTTATCCGAATATCAGCGTTCTCTTTCCGGGCCGCCAGCCATTGAGAATAATACTCCCGTTGTTTTTGAGCCTCAAGTTGAAGTTTAACGTTATCAAGAGCATCGGCAATGGAAGTTGCATCGGGCGCCTGTTTTTCCTTCAGGGCGATAATGTAAAATTTCCCTGAAACTTCAAGAAGTTCTTTGTAAACAGAATTGTTTTCATCCAGCGTAAAGGCGGCTTGTGCAATTGCCTCGGATCCGCTAATGCCAGGAACAGCTTCGTTGCGGGTAAACAGTTTGCTGGACTTAACCGTGAGATGATTATCGTGGGCAATTTTTTCAAGATTTGCGTCGCCATTACCCGCTTTTTCAAGCATTGATTCAGCAGTTTGCCTAGCAGCCTGTTTTTGCAAATCAGCCGTTAACCTGCCGGCAATTCCATCTTTTACATCGTCATAAGCACGCAGCTTGGGCGCTATCTTTTCAACCACATGCATCAAATAATAATTATCTCCGATTTTCTTAACTTCACTGATCTCATTATCAACCAGGGAAAAAGCGGTGGAGGCAAACGCACCGGGATCTGAAATTCCCATACCTTTAAGTTCGGCACCCAGAGCAGTAAAAGCGGGTGTGTTTACCGGCTGTTTGGCAGCAACCAGGGCGACCTGTTCAAAGGAATCACCGTCAAGCACTGCATCATAGGCATCCTCTGCTTTATTATATGCCATATCCTGAAGCCGGTCTGTAGCCAGTTGCTTTTGAATTTGTACCTTGGCAATCTCAAAAGGCGTTACGGTTTCAGGCGTTTTATCCGTCACCTTAATAATATGCCAGCCAAAACGGGTTCTGACCGGCTGTGAAATATCGCCTGATTTCATGGAAAATGCCGCATCAGCAAAAGGTTTGACCATACTCGCCCTGTCAAATCGGCCCAAATAGCCACCGCTTGCGGCAGAGGGCCCCTGGGAATATGCCTTTGCAAGTTCTGCAAAATCCACTGACTGTACTGCTTTTTCATAAACATCTAAAGCTTCGTCCCTTGCCTTGGCAACACCCTGCTCATCGGCATCACCATCCACCTTTATCAGGATATGGCTGGCTTCAACCTGTTCCGGTGTGGTAAACTGCGCCTGATTTTGATCATAAAAATCACGAACCGAAGCCTCTTCAATCTTCACCTGGTCCTCAAAATCCTTTGGTGCAAACACAAGGAATGCCGCTTTACATTTTGGTTCAGACATGTACAGATCATGATGATCATCATATTGGGCACGAATTTGTTCTTGGCTGGCAAAGACATCAGAAAAAGTGTCTGGATCAATCAGGAGATAGTTAATACCTGCTTTAGTATTGTTAAATGAATACCAGGCCCGGGCTTCTTGATCTCCGACGGTAATACCATTGGCCACCATGCGCTGGAGCTTGGTATTTCTGATGGTGTTGCGCTGAATCTCTTCAAAAATTTCAGGGGTCATGGCGTTCTGTCCAAGCACGCGTTTATAAATATCCATATTAAAAACCCCGTCCTTTTGAAAAGCCTTAACAGACATCAAATTTTGTTTGAGCTCTTCGTCGGACACAACAATTTTTAATTTTTGGGCCTCAATTTCCAGGATTTTTTGATCAATCAGGCTGTTTACTGTATACTGCTTAACATTCATCGACTCTATCAAGTCGTCATTCAAAGCATTCCCGAACTGCTGCTGAAGACGTTGAATCATGCGCTGATACGCATCTCGGTATTCCGCAAGCGTTATGGTTTGGTCGTTCACCGAGGCCACTTGATTCTTCTTACCGGCATTCATGCTGCCGACACCTAAAAAGACAAACACGATAATGATGATGCCCAGAAAAAACTTTATGATCCAATTTCCCGTATTTTCCCGAAGATAACGCAGCATTGTTTTATAACTCCTTGGCCCGGTCTTTTGTTAATTTAAATAACAGCTATGGAATGGCCTTAATCTATTAATGACTGTCTCTAAGTAACGTCTGTGCAAACTGCACAGATCGTTCAAAGTTTATTGCGGGCTGAACCTCGGCGCTGAAAGATCAGGCCAACCCATGCCTGTACATAAAAACAAAAAATAATATCGTTTCACACCAACTTGTGTCAATGAATATTCTAAACCCGCAATTTTAATCTATCAAAAAATCATTTTTTTTATTGACACGCCATGCGGTTTCGATTATACCTCTACCCACTCTTGTGTGGGGCTGTAGCTCAGCTGGGAGAGCGCATGGCTGGCAGCCATGAGGTCAGGGGTTCGAACCCCCTCAGCTCCACCAAATTAAACATCACGCCGCTGTCTTTTACAGCGGCTTTTTTTATTGGTGGATTATCCCCCATCTCCTTGTTTCATTCCCTTTCATAATATTTATTAACAGCCGAATACGAGTGATCGTACCGGTTTTGGTATTCAAAGAGAACAAAGGATCTATTTTTCCAAATCTTTATCCGTAATCAAGGCCAACAACAATAAGGGATAAAGCAAAACGGGCTGCCCGGCAAAAGGCAGCCCGTTTTAAAGAGGAGGGAGAGTCTACGCCGGTTATTGATTTAGCAATAACGGTTTCTACCGCATTCGCCGCAACAGCAAATTACCCAGCGTTGAATAATAAATACCACCTGAACATGACCTGAACATGACACCAGCATTATCAAATGGTAATCCTCAGGTTCAAATCCCTTAAACCACTCACCCTCAGTCCGGCTATAGACCAAGTGCCCTCAAATCATTGTCTATCTCATGACGGTTGAACACTTTGCCGGGCCGCCAATTCCCATCGTTTTCAAGTGTGGGCACCACCCAGTCATCACCTCCGTTAACGTTAATGACCTGCTGCACCACATCATCGGGTGCCGATTCAATGTCAACGTAATTAAACTCAATATTTTTCTGTTCCAAATAGGAAACGGTCTCTGTGCAATGGGGACACCATGCGGCGCCGTAAACAGTCAACATTTTTTTCTCCTCTGAATACCTGAAACGGTACACACCAAATCAGGGTATGCACCGTATTCAGAATCATTTTGTTGTTAAACTTTTTTATTTTTCGAACCGGACCACAAATTTCTGGGCGTTACCCCGCAGGAAAACCATATAAACAGTCTGCCCTTTCTCAATCTTATTCATTATTCCGGTATAATCTCTTATACCGGTAATTTTTTTATGGTTTATTTCCACCAGAAGATCCCCTGTTCTCACACCGGAAACTGCCGCCCGGGAACCCTGATCAATCTGGGTGACCACAAGTCCTTTCGCAGATTTTGGGTAGCCAAGTCTATCAGATAAATCCTTATTCAAAGATTTAAACATAAAACCAAAGTCATCAAAGCCATTCAGTTCGTCTCCGAACTGGGAACCTTCAAAATTATCCGGGCGTTCACCCAACTTAACCGTAAACGTTTTATTTTTTCCCTGGCGAATCACGTCAACATCAACTTTAGACCCCACCCTTAAATTGGCAATCGTCATGGTCAGATCCCTGGAAGAGCTGATTTTTACCCCTTCAACACTGATGATCACATCCCCTTGACGGATACCTGCCTCGTATGCAGGATTATCCTCATAGGCTTTTGCCACGTAGACACCTTCATCCGGATTTAACTTATAGTATTCGCCCATCTCCGTGCTGACATCCTGAATGGATACGCCCAACCACCCCCTGGAGACACGTTTGGAATCTTTAAGCTGATCAATGATACTGGTGGCAAGATCCGAAGGGATGGCAAATCCGATTCCCTGGCCGGATTTAATAATGGCGGTATTAATACCTACCACCTCCCCGTCCATATTCAACAACGGTCCGCCGGAGTTTCCCGGGTTAATAGATGCATCCGTCTGAATATAATCATCATAGGGGCCCGAACCGATGACCCGGCCCTTGGCTGAAACGATGCCCGCAGTCACTGTCTGCTCAAGACCAAAGGGGGAACCGATAGCCACGACCCACGACCCCACCTTAGCATCTTTGGAGTATCCGAATTCCAGCGGTTTAAGATTTTTGGCGTCAATCTTTATCAATGCAAGGTCTGTTACCGGGTCCGCGCCGATGATCCGGGCATCATATTCCTGGTCATCATGGAGGATAACCTTGATCTGGTCCGCATCTTTAATCACATGGTTATTGGTGACAATGTATCCTTTTTTATCAATGATAAAACCGGAGCCAAGACTTTTTTCCCTGCGGCTTCTGGGTATCCCGCCAAAAAAATCGTCCAGTCCGGGTTGGTTCCCGAACGGGGAACCGAAAAAGTGCCGGAAGACCCGGCCACCGCCTTTGATTGTTTTTACGGTCTGGATATTGACCACACCGGGCTTGGCCTGCTGCGCCAGTTGTGAAAAATTTGCCGGCACCATCCGGGTCCCGGCTCCGGACAATGCCGGAAAGGCCAAAAGGCCAAAGAGCATCAGGCATGCAGTGAAAATAGTTACTCTTTTATCCACAGGTCTCATTTTTATACCTCCTTAAAACAATATTAATTTATTTTTTTAAACACGATCTTTCATGGACGTAGATAAAAAATAAAACACAAAGATAATTTTTAAATGATCTGAAAATTACGATGCGGTAATGTCACGATAAAAAGACTTCCCTCCCCCTCACCAGGATGCACTGCAATTGAGCCTGCGTGCTGTTCTACAATGGTTTTGGCAAGACTTAACCCAAGCCCCGTACCCTGGGTTGTCCGGGAGGATTCCTCCCGGAAAAACCGTTCGAAAATTTTTTCACGGTTTGCCGGATCAATGCCGGGCCCGGAATCTTTCACCTGAACCTCCACCAGCTCTTTGCCGCAAGCGTGGAGCGTCAAATGGACATGGCCTTTTTCAGGGGTATATTTAATGGCATTGTCAATCAGATTGGAAAAAGCGCGCTGGAGCATACCGGCATCCCCCTGGATCCACACCCCGGGGTCCACCTGCTGGGTAAAGGCAATCTGCTTGTCTTCGGCCAGGGGCACAAACAGGTCCCAGGCGTCTATGATCATGGCGCTTAGATCCACAGGTGCACACTCAAATTCAGCTTCTCCGGCTTCGGCCCGGGAGATGACCAGCATGGTATTGATCATGGCCAGCAGATGGTCGGTTTCCTCAATGGTGTTGGCCGCCATGGTCCGGTAAGACTCGATATCCTCTTCGGTTTCCTGGATCAAGGCCAGTTCCGCAAAGCCCCGTATCCGGGTCAGCGGACTTTTAAGATCATGGGCAATATTGTCGGACATCTCGCGCATACTTTTTACCAGGGCGGAAATCCGGTCCAGCATCCGGTTAAATGTCACAGCCAGAAGATCAAGCTCATCCCGGCTGCCGGATTCGGGGACCCGTTCGTTCAGATTGGAACCGGTTATGGTGCTTGCTGTTGCCCTGATGGCCGCAACACCATAAAGGGCCTCCCGGGATAAAAACATGCCGGAAACCGCTGAAAATAAAATCACAAACCCCATGGAAATGGAAAATATTTTCTTAAACCCCGACAGAAACCGGGAATATGCATTCATGGCAAGACCGGTATGCAAAATAACGTTGGACGCCACAAAGGTATACATCATCCTGGCTTGGAGCTCCTGGCCTGCAATGTGAACCGTACTGAACACCGGCACCCGGGATGTCATCAGGCGATCCACCATCTCCTTGTTTATCCGGACATTTTTCCAATAGGACATTGAAGAAGAGGCAAAAACCTCCCCCGTGGGATAGAGCAGCCTGAAAAAAATCTGCTTTTCCCCGGCTGCCTGGGCTTCAATCACGGCCAGATTCTGGGCGCCCACAATGCCGCCCCGGCTGATCACCGTACGAAAATACCCTGCCTTGTCTATGAGTTCCTGGTCCACCTGATTCATGATGGTCTGGGTGGCCAGAAAGTAGAACAGCCCGAATGCCACGCAGGATGAGATGGAAAAGATACCTGCATACCATACGGTCAGTCGAAAGGCGATGCTCCGGAAAAAACCGGTGTGCAGAAATCTAGGCATCGTCAGCCTTTAGTACATACCCGGC
>JAKSBO010000814.1 GCA_022361095.1 Desulfobacterales bacterium
AAAGTAAACAAACCACTGTGGTGACACACCTCGGAGAGCAGGTCGCCAATGGTCTGGATCCCCTGCCCCGCCGCTCCTGCAATTTTTAGCGTTACATCAGTTTTCATAGATATTCCTTAGGTTGGTATGTGAGTGAAAAATAAAAGGCCCTGTCTTTTTCACCGGCAAGGTGTTGTGAAAGGAAACTGAGGTCCTGACCTTGCCCGCCTGAATTGAAATCACTATAACTGAATATTAGGGCGATTAAAAAAGTCAATCCTGCGACCGTACCGTTTTCCCGAACGATCACTTTTAAACTTCAAATAAATTGACAAGTTCTATTATTGATCTAATTTGTCATAAAATCCATCATAAAATAAAGGAGGAGGGAATGAATATACTTTTGCTGCAGGGGGGTGCCCGGAAAAAAGGCAACACGGCACAGGTACTGGAATGGGTGAAAACGGAACTGATTGATCTTGGTCATGACGTGGAAACCGTTTACCTGCACTCAAAAAATCTTAAGGGCTGCATGGGCTGTGCAAAATGCAAAGAGGAAAAAGATGCCCCGGGCTGTATCCAGACGGATGATATGCACGACATTATGGAAAAAATGATCAAGGCCCAGGCCGTTGTCTTTTCCTCCCCCTTATATTTCTGGGGCGTAAACGCCCAGCTTAAAGCCGTCATTGACCGCACCTACTGCCTCTATGCCACGGCACCGGAACACGTTTCCCTTGTGGAAGGCCAGCGCCAGGGGCTTTTGATGACCGGCGGCGGACCCTTTGACAACAATGCGGCCGAAGCATTCACGGCATTCGGCAGGATGCAGAAATACCACAAAGCAATCAACGCCGCAGAACTGTTCGTGGGCGGATGCTCAACCCCGGATCAGATGGATGAGGGCGCCAAAGACCAGGCGTGTGAGTTTGCCCGTAAACTTACGGATCAGATTTAGTTTTATAGCTTTGATATCGCCGCGTTAAGACAAAAATCATGAAGGCCACGAAGCTTGTCAGACTTTAATCTTCGTGGCCTTCGTGTGCCTCATGGTCAAATCATCAAGGGTTTAATTTGAGATATTCTTTCACGTTTAACTTTCAGGAAGACCGTTTTCGGCAAGGCTTTTATTTTTATACCGGCCATCTTCGGTCACATCCGTTCCAAACCATTGGGGCGGAACAAAGGCCTTGGCCCGGGCCTCATCACCAAACTCCACTTCACACAACAAAAGCCCTGAAAGCGCGCCGGAAAATTCATCAATTTCCACGATAAGGCCGTTATCAAGAATGGCTTTGGACCGTTGCTTTTCCACCCGCCGGTCCCGGGTCAACGGCCATAGGTGGTTGAAATCGGCTTCATCAATTTTGATCTCCGCTTCATCCCGTACAAGGCCCTTGCCCCGCTTAAAGGTCATGAAAAAGGCATCACCTTTCCGGCGAAGCCGGATCTCAACGGAATCCCGGGATTCGGTAATATACCCCTGGCGGATACAGGTGGTGGACTGCAATGCAATGTCCGGCATCTTTGTCAGCAGAAACTTTCGTTCTATCTCTTTCATTTTTAACTGTTTCCTTAATTCTGAACTTCCTGCCACAATTGTGCGTAGGCGGACACAGCCCCTTCTTTGCCGGCATAGGAGAGTGCCGGTGCCCTGTGGACCCCCATGCGCTCGATATGGGTTGAAAAAGGTATCCAGGTGTTCATCACCTGTGCATGCCCGGCCCGGATCTCTTCCATGGTCTCAACATGCAGGGATTTACTCTGCTGGACCATGGAAAAAAACGGAAAAATCTTGGAAGACTTATAGCCCTGCTTTTTGAAAAACGCATAGAGTTGTTCTAAGGTTCTCCGGGACAAGGTGGTGGGGATCACCGGCACCACAATACGGTCCGCCACCTTGAATACATTTTCCGAAAGCAGCGAGATATTTGGGGGACAGTCCAAAAGGACAACATCATATTCCCCGTCCACCGACTTTAAGGCCTTGTTCAGCCGGGTGCGGCGCTT
>JAKSBO010000149.1 GCA_022361095.1 Desulfobacterales bacterium
ACCGCCAAGGTAAAGAAAAATCCTTTAGTGCCGACAAATAGCATTTCACCCACAAACAAATCCGTCACGGTAATGGAAGCTGAAACCATACCATCATAGGCCTTATCAAACTCAAGCCGGATAAAAGTGCCGAAAGTACATTCAAAAGCGGCTGTAAACATTGAGGAGGGCGCAATCATACCCGAGGCCAGAAACAGCAGATAAGGTGTACCATCGATCACACCGACATAATGCCCAAGCCCTAAACCGACTCCGGCCAAAAAAAATAAAGGTTCCACAAAGGGAGGAAATCCGTTGGAAACCAGATGTTTGCAATATACACGGATATGTCTGTACCAGATGCTGTACAGGCGATAAGCAAAAGCCGGCGGTGTTGTGGCAACGAGTTGAGGTGGGACGACTTCAGTCATGCAAGCTTCTCCCGGTTACTTTTAAAAACAAATCTTCCAAATTGACCGGCCTGAGAAAAAAATCTCCCGCGTTGAGCCGCTCGGTCACCATTTCCAGTGAAGACAACCTATCACCGTACAGCATAAGCCGACCGGCAGTTTCTTCGGTGCGAAACCCTTTTGCTTCAATCGTCGAAAAAACATCGGTATTCAGAATTTCCAGCACGTATGTTTCCAAATTTTCCGAGATTAGAGCGCCGGGATACCCCTGGAGAATTTTTTCGCCTTTGTGCATAATGATCAGGTCATCGCAAAGTTGGGCTGCTTCATCCATGTAATGGGTGGTCAGGACAATGGTCACACCTGTTTTTTTGAGCATCCTCATTTTGTCCCAAATGGCTTGCCGTACCTGCGGATCTAAACCGGTGGTGGGCTCGTCCAAAATAAGGAGGTGAGGGGAGTTGATCAAGGCCCTGGCAATAACCAGGCGCCTTTGCATACCACCGGACAATTCCCTGATACGGGCCTCTTTTTTTTCGGTAAGTTCCATAAATTCAAGCAGCTCGCTGATACGCCGGCTGGCGACACTGTGGGGCAGGCCATAAAACTTGCTGTAAACATACAAATTTTGGGAGACTGAAAGCTCAACATCGAGATTGTTTTCCTGGGGCACAATTCCGGTAAGATATCGGATTTCGAGTTCATTTTCGGCTGGATCATAACCCAAGACATTTATTATCCGGCCATTATCCGAATCTGCCCTGACCCGTCCGGTCAGCATGTTCATCATGGTGGTTTTACCTGCGCCATTGGGGCCCAATAGTCCGAAACAGGTCGCCTTGTTTACGTCAAAGGAGAGGTTATGAACCGCTTCGAAATCTCCGAAATGTTTGGCCGCATGTTCTACATATATTGCTTTTTTTGTCATTTTCCATAGCTTCCGAATATGTAATCATTTGATTTTCAGGGGGTATTTATACCAGGGTTGATGCGGCTATAGTCATTTTCTTGATCAGAGAAATTTCCATATCAGGCCATTCATTGTTACATTCCCAAAACCATGCTGCGAATAATCATGGAATCCTTCTATACTCCTAAAAAGGTACGAGTTCAACCAGAAAAATCAATTCCGGTTCCGGCTGCCCGGGGAGATCCCGAAACGGCTGCGGTAGGCCCGGGCAAAATGACTGAGGCTGGAGTAGCCAACGGAATAGGAGGCTTCGGTGACGCTTTTATTGTGGTCTTCCAGCAGCACCCGGGCCCGGTTGAGACGGATTTCTCTTAGATACTCAAACAGGGTCATCCCGTAGATGCTTTTAAAACACCGGGTGAGCTTGGGGTGGGACATTCCGGCTTCCCGGGAGAGTTCGGCCAGTCCCGGGGTCTGGTGAATGTCGGCCACCAGCATTGCCCGGGCCCGGGCCACCCCTTCCTTATCGGCGGAATCCAGCGGGCTTGAATCCCCCTGCCCGTTGTCCAAAGCCAGAAGGGCAATCTGGCGGGAGATGAGTTCGAGAATCCTGCTTTCCAGGTAGAGCCGCTCCGCCCTGCCGCAGAAAGGGGAATGCCGTACCTGGTGCACGGCCATTGCCATGGCCGGTGTCATGGCACGGATGAGAAAAAAGCTTTGGTCCCCGCTACGGACCGCCTGTTTTAACCCTTCGGGAATCAGGAGCCGTCCGTCTTCCAGGTAGGAAAACAGCCATTCGGGAGAGGCCTGGATGTTGATGTGGGTAAGCCGCCGGCCTGCTTCCACCCGGCTGGATCCTGTCTGGCTGTGAAAAAAGAACATGCCCTGACGGTCTTGGTCAATGAAAAGATCCTGATTTTCCCGGTCCAGCCGGATCCGGGTACTGCCGGAAAGGGAAAAGGAAAATGATATCACGGACCGGGTTTCATTCAGCCGGAATCGAAGGGATTCATTAAACGTGCAGTCCACTGTCCACAGCTCAAGCCCGGGACGGATGGTCAGCTTTTCCATTTTCCCCCGGCCGATTTGTTCGGTCAGGCGCCAGGTTTCCCCCAGCGCATGGACGGATCGGATAATTCCACCGGAATAGCCCGGAAGGGTAAACCCGCTGCGGGAATAATAGATATCGGTGTCTGCCATTCTGTATCCATCCGGTTTAAAGGAGGCCGCTGCTTGGGATCTGCCGGTTTAAAATCCCACGGAGCGTCCAGCGATTCAAAAGATAGACAATAGACGGAACAGTGAGGCGTGTCAAACAGTTTTAGCATGACTTTTGTTTGTTCGTGGGTTTTGGGGTGGATGAAGCCGGGTACATGCCAGGCCTCATCCCAACGGATGCTTTAAACCCGAATTCGTCCCCAGGACGGAAGCGGTCCATAGGGGCAACCGAAGCGCCGGATATGCCCCAAATTGGTGGTTACACCTGGGCGGAATCCAAAAAAACACAATTTAAAATCGATACGCGACCTTTAAGGCGATCTCTCCGGGCTCACTGTAGATATTGTAAAATCCGTTAAACATCCCTTCTGAATTATACTCCTTATCAAAAATATTTTTTCCTTGCAGGTAGATATCATATCTCTCAGTCTCATAACCGATTTTAAGATTGACAATCATATATGGATCCCTTGAATAGGTATTTTCTTTGTTAAAATACATCCTGCCATATCCGATCAGGTCGGCCCTCGCAAAAAAACCTTTGGGATGGCGGTATTGAGCGCCGAGGTTAAACGTATACGCCGGTGCGTAAGGGTTTGTGTTGCCCTGGTAATTGCCCTGGGAATCACTGAATTCGTCAAATTCGATTTCGGTTATCCCAAAACTGCCCGTTACGCCGAAGGTATTGGTGATCCTGGCATTTATTTCCAATTCCGCACCGACACCTGACGCTTTTGCGGCGTTGGTCATATAAATGTCAGTAGGGTTGATCGCTTCCTCTACTTGCATATCATCAATATCCATGTAGAAAACAGCAGCATTTACCATCAGTCTGTTATTAAACAGGCTTGACTTTATCCCGAGTTCATAGGACCACAATTTTTCCGGATCAAATGCGTAATATTCAGGAGCTATGTTACTGGCACTGGCATTAAACCCGCCTGACCGGTACCCTTCTGCAGCCGTTATGTAGGTCATCACTTCAGGGGTCATTTGGTATTGGAGGGAAAGCTTTGGCGTGATGACTTCCCAGGACTCGCTGATGCTTTGGCCGGACAACCTGTTCTCGTATTCCTGATCATTTTTTTCGTAGCGAACCCCTGCGACAGCACTGAATTTATAGAAAATCTCATAGGTTACATTGCCAAAAGCAGCATAGGACTGTCCCTCAATTGTATTATCTGCAGTAACATTTGTTGATCCTGTAATTGAATAAACGTAATTTTCATAGGCGTCCAGATACACACCGGCAAGCCACTTCAGCTTTCCGGACGAATAATTCAGACGCAGTTCCTGGGAAAGCTGATCCGCTTTAACGATCGTATTGATGTGCATATATTCAAAAGGACTGAAATCATAGTCCATTAACTGATCTCTATCATGATTCCAGTTTGAGGTAATGGAGGTCAATGCCATCTTTTCATTGATATTGTATTCAACCTTGAGGCTTTGCGAATCGTTCTGAAATTCATGATACCCTAAAAAATCAGATGCAATCTGCCGGGCGCCGGGCGCGGGCACCCCGAACATGCCTGCCCCCATGTCACTCATGCCCAATTGGGAGCCGTCGTCATTATTTTCAAGATGAGACAGTGTAAATGTGACATCCCATTGGTCTGTGGGCAGCCAACGGATTTTTCCTCTTCCGTGCCAGTTCTCCGAGTCATTGGCAGGGCTGTCCCAGTGCGTATTTTTTATAAATCCGTCCTTTTGGGTGTGTTGGCCTGCCAAACCGTAAAACAACGTATCCTTTACGATTGGCCCGCTGAGGTCCAGCATGTATGATTGGGTCAGGCCGTCCCCGGTCTCTTTGGACAATAACGTTCCCCCTTGGACAGAAACCATGCCCTTGAAGTCGTTTGTCGGTTGACGGGTAATAATGTTAATCGCGCCGGTTTCAGTTCCTTTGCCGTAAAGCGTTCCCTGGGGCCCCCGTAAAACCTCAACACGCTCAATGGCTGAAATCACCTCTTCATACCCGTTGCCATTCAAAATTGGGATACCGTCAACAAACATGCCTGTTGAGACTGTCATTGAGCCATAGGCAGCGGAGACGCCCCGCATCACCGGGACATTGATGCCGGCCACGCCCTGGCTGATGAGCTGAAGATTCGGGATAAAATCAGTAAGGTCCGTTACGGTTTCAATCCCCCGGTCTTCAGTTTCAAGGTCATTAAAAGCGGAAACGCTTAAGGGCACTTCCTGCAGATTTTCTTCCTGCTTCTGAGCTGTAACAGTTACAGATTCCAGTTGAGTAGACGCCCATTCTGCCGTCATTCCTGCTGCTGCAGACGGACAATTGTGCACCAGCAGCGCCGACGCAATCACAATTGCCCAGACAATCCTGGGAACAGGGGGCCGTGCCATGTCAATCTCAGCTTTTTTCTTCTTTTTTAAACGCATCTATTTTTTTCCTCTGCTAATTCTA
>JAKSBO010000219.1 GCA_022361095.1 Desulfobacterales bacterium
AAGAAACTTAGTAACTTATTGGTTCTTTCATATAAAAATATTCCCAAATATGGTTTGGGATTTTCATTCGTATTCAAGGCGCGTCAATGGGCGCATATTAAACATATGTGCCCATTGACGCAACGAAGAAGACGGATGAACAGGCAAACCATATGGAAGGTTTTATTTTGAACTTGGGCCTTATTTCAAGGCACAGCAAAATGTTAACCGGAGAAATACAGTCAGTATTTTAAGGGTTAAAATTTTGCTGCAAGGCATAAATTGGGCCAAAAGACCATTATTAAAGGTGGCCTTATATCTTTACACGGTGTTTTAATGCTGATATGGGTTTGCCCGGAAAAAAGCCATTTGTTTTTACGAGACAAATCAGGACAACGGCCTGGAAAGCTGTCCAATAATTGAAAAACCGCCCTTTTTGGCACGGAAAAACGGAGATACAAATGTTTGATATATTGGAGACCATAAACCAACGGCCCGAACCCTTCCAGTTCTATACTGCAGAAGACCTGTGGACGGATGAGCATACATCAATGAAAATGCTGGAATACCACTTGAACGAGTCTGTTGATCTTTCGTCCCGGAACAAGGAATTTATTGACCGCTCCGTAAAATGGATCGTTTCCTGCTTTGGCATAGACGAAAATACGTGTGTTGCCGATTTCGGGTGCGGGCCCGGATTGTATACCACCCAATTTGCCGAAAGCCATGCAGATGTGACCGGCGTTGATTTTTCAGAACGGTCGATCCGGTATGCAAAAAAGACGGCCGAACAAAAAGGAGTGGACATTACCTATTACCGGCGGAACTACCTGGAATTTGACACGGACAGGCGGTTTGACCTCATTACAATGATCTTTTGCGATTTCTGCGCATTAAGCCCGTCACAGAGAAAAACCCTGCTGGCCCGGTTTTACACGTTCCTGAAACCCGGGGGATCGGTCCTGCTGGATGTTCATTCCCTGAATACATTTAACCGCAGGGAAGAGGCGGCGATATACGAACGGAACCAGCTCGACCATTTCTGGTCCCCGGATGATTATTACGGATTCCTGAACACATTCAAATATGATGAAGAGAAGCTGACGCTGGATAAATACACGATTGTTGAACCGGACAGAACCCGCGTTGTCTACAACTGGCTGCAATATTTCAGCCGGGATTCACTGCAAAGGGAGTTTGAGGAAAGCGGTTTCAGGGTTGAAGCCTTTTACGCTGATGTGGCCGGCACACCGTTCTCACCGGACACCCCAGACTTTGCAATTGTTGCGGGAAAAGCGATTGAATGAGCCATATGGCTCCGGATAACAGGTATGGTATCCGGCCGTCCGGAGAATCATGATGTTATCCGGCTTGTCATCCTGATTGTTCAGCTGTTCAGAGAAAAGGAAAACAATGGATATAAGATCGGAAAATGAAAAAGATACAGGGGCCATAACAGCGGTTACTATGGCAGCATTTGCAGACCATCCTGTCAGCAGGCAAACAGAGCATTTTATTGTCAGTGCATTGCGGGCCGCAGGTGCCTTAACCATTTCCCTGGTGGCGGAAGTTGACGGGAACGTGATTGGACACATCGCATTCTCCCCCATAGAAATTACAGACGGGACTTGTGAATGGTATGGTCTCGGGCCTGTTTCGGTTTTACCGGAATATCAAAAACAGGGTACTGGAAAGGCGCTTGTCAACAAAGGGTTGTCTATGTTGAAAGACATGGGAGCTCAGGGCTGTGTTCTTGTCGGCCGGCCCGGGTACTATCGTAAATTCGGTTTTAAAAATTATCCTGAAATGATGTATAAAGGAATTCCACAGGAGGTGTTCCTCGCCCTGCCGTTCAGCGGACAAATACCGGAGGGGAACGTCATATTTCATGAAGCATTTGGCGCAGAAAGCTGACCTGTTGGTTAACCGCCTGCAAAATACACTGCCTTTGCTTGTGGTTAACCCCATGTTGGCTGGATAAAAAATGGAACTGCGAAATTTCGAAAAAAAAGACTGGAAAGAGATCAGGAATATCTACAATCTCTCTAAACCGGATGAGATGAGAGGTTCGGTTGATCTTCGCGCTCTGATCCCAATAGAAAAAGATGAAAAAGGTATGAAGTTGTTCAATGAATCCCGAATTCTGGTTGTGGTGGAAAATGGCAGCGTCCTGGGGTTCGGGGGGCATAAAGGTAACTATATATCTTGGCTGTTCGTTCACCCCGCCCAACGCAGAAAGGGGGTTGCTCGTATGATTCTTGATCGGATCTTGAGCCGGCTGACCGGATCTGTCAAGCTGAATGTCGGAAAGCACAATGAGCCTGCGAAATCTCTTTATTTCAAGTTCGGGTTTAAGATTGAACGTGAATTCACCGGCAATTTCAACGGATTCAAGTCTGAGGCCTTAACATTGTTTTTAGACAGAAAAAGCTGACACGCCGGTGTGTTTCCGGAAAAGCCCATTGACCGGACGTTTCCCGAAATTCAAAATGCCCTCCGGAAATCATGACGTGTTCTCAACGCTGTGGTGATCTGTTCTGTCCGAACTAGGGAATTCCTGTTGAATCCTCTTTACTGAACTTATTTCCCCTGTCCGGATTAAGCAAGCGGACAATGGCCGTTAGTAGAGTTTACCCACAGCGTCCTCCACAGCCTGAACAATCCGGCCGCTGCACAAAAGCGATCGAACAGCTGCAATATCGGCAGACAAAAAACGATCCTTTGTCATGCAGGGCACCTTGCTGCGAATGGTTTCATAGGCAGCCATGGTGCCTTTGCCGGCCTTTAGGTTCGTGAACATATCAATGGCCTGGGCACCGCACAAAAGCTCAATGGCAATGACCTGCTCGGTGTTTTCAACGATGTCCCGGCATTTGCGTGCGGCCGTCGCGCCCATGGAGACATGATCCTCCTTGTTGGCCGAGGTGGGAATGGAATCCACACAGGCCGGATGTGCAAGCACCTTGTTTTCAGAGACCAGGGAAGCGGCAACATACTGGGCAATCATAAACCCGGAATTGAGCCCTGTGTCCTTGACCAGAAAGGCGGGAAGCCCCGAAAGCTGGGGGTTGACCAGGCGCTCAACCCGGCGCTCGGAAATATTTGCAAGCTCTGCTATGGCAATGCCTAAAAAATCACAGGCCAGGGCCAAGGGCTGGCCGTGAAAGTTGCCCCCGGAAAGAAATTCTCCGGATTCCGGGAAAATCAGCGGATTTTCCGTGGAGGCATTCATCTCCACCCGGATCACCCGCGCCACATAATTGAATGCATCCCAGGATGCGCCGTGGACCTGGGGGGAACACCGCAGGGTATAGGCATCCTGAATTCTCGAGCAGTCCCTGTGTGAGGAGATGATTTCAGAATTCTGGGTGATCTTCATCATATCAGAGGCCGCCTTCATCTGCCCTAAATGGGGCCGTGCACCATGAATTCTCGGATCAAAGGCGGACCGTGTGCCCATAAGGGTCTCAAGACTCATGGAAGCGGCAATATCCGCATGTTTGCACAGATTTAACGCATCATAAAGGGCAAGGCACCCCAAAGCAAGCATGAACTGGGTCCCGTTAATCAGGGCAAGCCCCTCCCCTGCACCCAATTCCAGAGGTTCGATTTTTTTTGCAGCCAGGGCCTGGGCGCCGGGCATGCGCTCCCCGTCTACAAAGGCTTCTCCTTCGCCGATGAGGACCAGTGACAGGTGGGCCATGGGCACAAGATCCCCGCTGGCCCCCACCGACCCTTTTTCCGGCACCACCGGAATGATACCGGCATTGAGAACCCGGGAAAGTGTTTTAATGGTTTTAAGGCGCAGTCCTGAATTGCCCCGGCAAAAATCGTTGATCCGCAATGCCATCATGGCCCGGACCACATCATCATCCATGCAGCCGCCCACCCCGGCGGCATGGGATAAGAGGATATTGCGCTGCAACGTTTTTGCGTCTTCCATTGAGATACCCACATTGGACAATGCCCCGAACCCCGTGGTCACGCCATAAATGCGCTTACCCGCTTTCACCCATTGCTCCACCAGGGTCCGGGCCTTTTTAATCCGGCTTTCAGAATTTTTGGAGACGGCAGCGGCCCTGCCGTCCCGGGCAATATCGACCAGTTGACCAAGGGTAAAATTCTGCCCGTTAAGCAGAACAGGATCATTCATCATATTTTTTCCTTAAA
>JAKSBO010000007.1 GCA_022361095.1 Desulfobacterales bacterium
ATATGATGGTGCTTTTTGCCTTTATCGGTCTTTTCATTGTCACTGCAGTATGCGGCACCATGCTTTATGTGGGCAATTATGCAGGTCCCTACCCCCAGCTTAACCCCATTAAATGGCTGGCCAATATTGCAGGTGTTGCCTTGGTCATCGGTTCAGGCATGATGATCAAAAACAGGCTGTCCAACAAAGAGCAGATTACAGCTTACAAAGACTGGTTTATTCTTGGTGTTGTATTTGCCCTGGGTCTTTCCGGGATGCTCACGGAAATGGCCCGTATAGCCGAAATCGCATGGCTTGCTTACTTCTTTTACTGGATTCATCTGATTGCTATCTTTAACCTGTTTGCATTCCTGCCGTTTTCAAAAATGGCTCACATTGTTTACCGTACGGTAGCTATGGGCTATGCAGATTACGCCAACAGAAAATAATTAGCGTTAGACGCTTTATAATAAAAAGAGGGCTGGTTTTTTATCGGCCCTCTTTTTATTTGCGGCACTGACACACAGAAATAAAATGCCTCCCTCTTGATGAACCTGCCAAGTATATATATATTACACATTAATAGTGCCTGAACAAAAACCTGCAAACGCCATTTGAGTTACTATATATGGTTCCAGGCATACAGCAGTCAGCCTACAGCCTATCTTTGCTCATATTGAAACCACATTTTAATACGCGTTTACAATTCAAGGCGTCCTAGGGTTTTATATTAAATTAAATGATGTGATGGAGAAAATTAAATGAGAAAATTGATTATCGCAGGAATTATTATTGTTTTTTCAGCCACTCTTTTTTCATGTGCAACCATGCAGACAAATCAGCAGCGGGGAACAGCCGTCGGCGCAGGTACCGGCGCAGCCGTCGGCGCCATTTTAGGCCAGGTCATCGGCGGAGACACCGAAGCAACGCTTATCGGAGCGGGTATCGGGGCTGCCCTTGGTGGACTGGCAGGTAACCAGGTCGGTAAATACATGGACCTGCAGGAGCGGGAGTTACGACATGCAATAGCAGCATCCGAATCGGCAAGTATACAGCGGGAGCAGGATATATTGAGGGCAACCTTTAAATCCGAAACCTTTTTCGATTATGACTCAAGCCGTTTAAAACCAGGGGCATATCCGGAACTACGGCGGGTTGCGGACATTTTAATCAAATATCCCCATTCCCGTATCGAAGTAGCCGGGCACACGGACACCAAAGGTTCGGTAGAATATAACCAAAGACTATCTGAACGAAGAGCCGAGGCTGTGGCCAACCAACTAATCTACAATGGCGTTTCCGCCCAAAGAGTTACAGCCCTAGGTTATGGGGAGTCCAGGCCGGTCTCTTCCAATGACGCAATGAACCGCCGTGTTGAAATTCTTATCAGGCCGGTAATGCAAGGCGCTTACTAATTATGCAAAACGATTATAAAAACGTATATAGAGGCAAGTAAAAATGAATTTCATACCATCTTCAGATAGAATGAAACAAGTCCAATCAGACATACGCGGGCCTGTTTTTGAAAAAGCCATGGAAATGGTTTCTACCGGTATTGATGTCCTAAGACTCAATACGGGAAATCCGGATACCTTCGGATTTACCATGCCTGACAGTGTCCGTACGGCTTTAGTTGATAATGTAGATAAGGCCGTTGGCTATTGTGACTTAAAAGGTATGCCCGAAGCCAGAAAAGCAATATGTGACTATCACGTTGGTAAAGGCATTTTGAATCTTACCATGGATGATATATTCATTGGCAACGGTGTCAGTGAAGTTGTCAATATGGCTATGACCTCGTTTTTAAATCCCGGTGATGAGATTCTTATTCCTTCTCCAAGCTATTCCCTTTGGACGAATATGGCGTATATTGTAGGCGCAACACCCGTACTTTACCGGTGTGATGAGGGATCCGACTGGTACCCGGATGTGGCCGATATCCGTAAAAAAATAACACCGAATACACGCGCCATACTTGTTATCAACCCCAATAATCCCACAGGCGCGTTATATTCCAAAGCGGTGTTGGAGCAGATCATTCAGATTGCACGAGAGAACAAGCTGCTTATTTTCTCGGACGAAATTTATGACCGGCTGGTCATGGATGGCTTAGAACATGTTTCCACAGCAGCACTTGCACCGGATATGCCGGTCTTCACCTTCAATGGGTTATCTAAATCGCACATTATATGCGGATTCCGTTGTGGGTGGGCAGCCATCAGCGGGCCGCGCCCGCAATTGGTTGATTTAATCGCATCTATGACTAAACTGGCTGCCATGCGTTTGTGCGGCAATGCATTGACACAACTTGTGATTCCTGCGGCATTGGATGATAATGAAAGCACAAAGGCGTTGATCTCTCCCGGCGGAAGAGTTTATGAACAAAGGGAAGCGACCATCAAAGCGTTAGATCAAATTGAGGGAATAACATACGTTAAAAACTCGGCAGCGTTCTATCTTTTCCCCAAAATTGATGCCCCCAAATTTAATATTACAAATGACAAAAAATTTGTATTGGATTTACTGGAGAGCAAGCATATTCTGCTTGTTGCGGGAAGCGGCTTTGACTGGCCGGACCCGGACCATTTTAGAATCGTCATGTTACCGGAACCTAAAGTCCTGGCAAATGCAATGCAGCAGTTAGGTGATTTCCTCAGCACCTACCGCCAAAAATAGTCCTTGGCTTTTTTTTGAAGGGATATTTATGAGTACGGCCCTCTATGTTGATTTACATACACATACAGAATATACGCATAATAACGGATTGAGTACTGTCGATGCACTTGTAGAAAAAGCCGTGTCATACAACATGGATGCGTTGGCGATTACGGACAGCGGGAATGTTTCCGGCGTGCCGCAGTTTTATGGGGCATGTATGCGTTCGGGAATAAAACCAATCATCGGCTTGGGGTTTTACTTTGCCGAGGACTCCCGTTTTTCCCAAAGCACCCAAAAATATCATCTGGTTCTTCTGGCAGAAAACAATACGGGGTTTATGCATTTGTTAGAACTGGCGGAACGGTCGTTTACACAAGGGTTTTACAAGCGTCCCAGGATTGATTTTGAACTGCTTGGGACATATTATGAGGGATTGATTTGCCTTACAGGCGGCCTTGGGGGCGTTGTTGACAAATATCTGTATGCACACAGAAAAAATGATGCCATCTGTTTTGTCCAAAAATGTTTATC
>JAKSBO010000587.1 GCA_022361095.1 Desulfobacterales bacterium
GGCGTTAATTGCAGGCAGGGGTGATACCTGTTGCATTCTATAGCCACCGATGGCCTGCCCGGGAGTAAATGCGGTCTGATTCATATATTTTCCTGTAAAAGGTTCCCCAAAACCCTCCCAGACCCATAGTCAAAATTAACTCTGCCACCAATATACCGGTTTTTTAAAAACGCCTTCCTGATGTACCAAATAAATTTAAATTAGTTCCAGATCTTTTTTGGCGCAGCGTCAAGGGCGGATTAAGAGACAAGCAAATGAGCGGTTTTTTAACAATGGGCCTTGGGGGCATGGACCTTGTTTCGTATATTTTAGGGGTTTACGAATTCAAGTAATCCCGGGCTCAATAATAAAGCCTTTCAGGGAGCTAAATTCTTTTATAAATTCCCCGGCTGACCCGTTTGATCTTTTTTATTTTATCCAGCCTGAAAATTATATTTCTCAGTTTTTTATCGTCAAAACCAGTGGCTGCCTTAATGGTCTTAAAATTAGTACCTTCCGGATGGTTGCCGATGATACTAAGCACAATGGAAGATGCACTCTTTTTCCGAGGCGTCCGGCTTTTATTTCTCTGTCTGCTCGACGGTTGATTCTGATAAATCAATTGTTCTAGCTTGTCAAGCCTTTTGTGGATATTAGCAATATCCTCTTTAGTTGGAATGTCCAGACGATGGAGAAGCATTTTAATAAAGTTCTCCCAATTGTTGCTTAATTCTGTAGGTTCCATATCTAATCCTTCTTAAAACTTAGATTTTACCATATCTTAAACCTTAAAAAAAGACCGGTAAATCCTGATTTAACACTTATATAGTGCCCAGCCAAAACCGTAAATTTTAATTTTCAAAATACGCCATATATTTCTCCGGTTAAAACTTACGGCCACCTTGTATTCTACAAGACTTTCAGGGTTGCGTTCAAACACTATCTATCAATTTTAGCCGTAGTAATTTTCTTTAAGGTGTGGGTTTGCGCTTCAACCCACTTTTTTAATATGATAATTTAAAAATTACTTCTTAAATCTATTAAAGTCAAGTAGGCTATATCTAAATAAGTAAAAAAAAGTATCCAGAAAAAGGTGTTAAAATTTATGGAAATTAATAAAAATCTATGATTTATTGTTATTCACCTTGAATATTTCAAAGGAAAACCATTACTGTCATTCATTTATTCTTTTTCCAAAGCCAAGTGTATGACATATGACGCTCTGGAGATAAACAGCCAAAAAACGGAGATCAAAAAGCACAATGACGCATCCTGGGGAGCTATTAAAGAAAAACAGATTATATGCCGGGAAGGAGTTGGGGCAAAATTTTTTGTCAAACCCGGCAACAGCCCAAATGATTGTGGATAGAACCGGAATTGATAAAAATACCACCGTACTTGAAATAGGTCCGGGATTGGGTGCCATCACCCTACCTTTGGCAAGGGCCGGCAAGAAGGTTGTGGCCATTGAAAAAGACCGCCGCATCATTCCGCTGCTTGAAGGAGAATTGGCTGAAGAGGGAATTGACAATGTTACAATAATCAATCAGGACGTTTTAAAGACAGATTTAAAGGACATTGCAGGAACAGAAAAGCTTGTGGTGGTCGGTAACCTGCCATACAATATTTCTTCCCAGATCCTTTTTAAACTGATTACAATCCGGCAGGTTGTCACACATGCATTTTTAATGTTTCAAAAAGAACTTGCCCAACGCCTTATTTCATCAGCCGGCACCAAAGATTATTCAAGGCTTTCTGCGGTGGTTCAATATGCTTCAAAAATCAGCCGGGTTGCAGATATCCGGCCCAATAATTTTTTTCCCAAACCCGATGTGGATTCCACGGTCCTCCGGTTTGATTTCTTTGAAACCCAAGGCATGGCAGAAGAGGATGAGAGGCTGCTGTTTGGTGTAATCAAGGCAGCATTTTCCAAACGAAGAAAAACCCTTCACAATGCCATGTCCGGCGGAGAACTGGGCTTAACAAAAAAAATAGTTGGAATTGCCCTTGAAAACGCCGGCATTGATTCATCGCGGCGGGCTGAAACCTTAGAGGTACAGGAATTTATAACCCTGTCAAAGGCGGTGGGAAAGGTACTCACTCATAAATAATGATTGAATCAAGAATTTCCATTGATAAGCTGATTGAGATTGTCCGCCAGGGCGGACATGTTAAAACCGGGGTGGACGTGTATAACAGAAACGGTACCCTGCTTTTAGCCAAAGATGTGATGGTGGACAAGACAAAGCCCTTGAAAATTGTCCGGAACAACGGCCTTCGGCATGTGCCGGTGACAAGCAACGGAGGTGTATTTGACGCATCCGGTAATAAAATAGACGTGGAATCAGCCGGTATGCCCGACCCCTTGCCTGCTTCATATTTTGATGCGGAACCCGTCAAAACCCAAAACGTAATCCAACGGCTCAAGGAGATCCTGGAACTGCGCAGGTTCGCCGAATCCATAAGTGTCAAAGCCCAGGCCATCATAAAAAATGCCGTGAACCAGATCCGGCAGACACAGGGTGAATTTGATGTAAATGCCGTATCAGAACAGGCATCGGAGCTTGCATCATTTGCAGAACAGGATCACCACCCCTTTGCATATACACCCAGGGAGTGGTTTTTCTATGATGACTATTTTTACAACCATGCCACCAATGTCTGCGCTTTAGGTTCCCAGGTATTGCACCGGTTCAACAACGCTTTTTCAAAGATAATGGAAAAATCACTTTGGTCATCGCCGTCACTTGCGGGCAATAAATCATCCGGAATGTTTTCCTATTACTACCCCGAGGAGATAGATGAAATAAGCTTTGGCCTGTTCATCTATGATCTGGGAAAATCCATGGTGCCGGAAAATATTTTAAACAAAACATCAACCCTGAGCAAAGATGAAATGGAACTGCTGCGCCGGCACGCCAATGATTTCGGGTTTACCGTCATTGAAAAGAACCATCTGGGCAGCAGCATACTCCGTAACATGATCCGGTATCATCATGGGCCCCTGTATAAGGGAGAACCCGGGTGTTATCCTGAAGGTCTGGAGTACGGGATGATGCCGCCCTATGTCAGAATATGCAAACTGATGGACATCTATGACGCCATGATTTCCAAACGCAGTTACCAGGATGCCGTTAACCAGGTTACGGCTGTCACCGGCCTGTTTCGCAGTTACGTGCACAAAGACCCCATCCTGCAATTTATTCTCCATGCCTTTGTTAAAACCGTCGGGCTCTATCCACCGGGCAGCATTGTTTTTCTTAAAAGCGGACAAATGGCATATGTTCTTGAAAACGAAGGTCCCCTTGTTCTTCCTTTTACAGACAAAAGCCAGGTTCCGCTGAAATCCAAACCGGATCCTTTTAACGCCGGAAAGCAGACCGGGGTTCTTGCCATTGACAGTGGCAGAAGCATCAGGCAGCCCCAAAAGATATGGGATTGTCTGCCTGCATTTATCCGGGAAATAACCCTGCCCAAGGATCAGGTAGCAGCAGCCGTAGCCGCGATTTCAACTCTATAACGGCCATGGGCCGTCTTTGGCCTATCTGCACTGCACCCAGTATTCGACCCACAACAAATACAGAAAGAGTATTAGACTCTATTTATAAGAAAGTCTGTGTAAGTTACTAAGATCTTTCA
>JAKSBO010000267.1 GCA_022361095.1 Desulfobacterales bacterium
AGAGGCCCGGGCCAAGGCCATGTATATGGCCTATTTTGACGCCCAGTATGAAATGATCCGGGATCTGCATCCCTTTGTTGTGGGCCATTTTGATCTTATCCGCATTTATGATCCGGACTATGAAGCAAGGCTTGAGCGCCCCGGCATCAGCCAACGTGTTACGCGCAATCTTTCTTTGATAAAAGATCTGGGCCTGGTGCTGGATTATAACCTGCGCCCCCTTGCCAAAGGAGAAAAGACCGCGTACCTGACCCCGGAAATTCTGGCCATGGCAAAGGATTTGGGCATTCCCGTAGTTCCCGGTGACGACGCACACAGCAAAGCGCAGGCAGGCATGTTTGTGGACAGGGCTGTCCAATCCTTAAAAGATATGGGATTTTCCACAAACTGGCCCACCCCCCGGTGTATGACGCCGGTATGAATGCCTTATCCGTCTTCTAATTTAAGACCGCAAGGAAACCAATGAAAGCCATTGTTCAACGGGTTAAAAATGCCCATGTTACCGTAGACGACACCATGATATCCAGCATTGAAACAGGCCTTGTGGTACTATTGGGTGTGGCCCATGGGGACACGGAAAAAGATGCAAAATACCTGGTGGACAAAATTATCAACCTAAGGATATTTGAAGATGACCATAAAAAAATGAACCGGTCTCTTCTTGATGTAAACGGAGAACTTTTAGTGGTTTCCCAGTTCACGATTATGGCAGACTGCCGCAAAGGACGGCGCCCATCGTTTACGGATGCAGCCCCGCCGGAACCTGCATGCAGGCTGTACCGTTTTTTTGCCGAAAAGGCGGCCTCACTGGGCGTCCGGGTAAAAAAAGGAAAATTCCAGGCCAATATGAATGTATCCCTGGTCAACCAGGGGCCTGTCACCCTGATTCTGGAATCCCCCAAAAACTGAAAACCCAATGATCAAGGATCAACATACCATACACCATCTCAGTATCATCCTGGTTCGCCCCCAGGGCCCTATCAATATTGGTGCGGTGTGCCGGGTTATGATGAACTTCGGGTGCACCCGCCTGCGCCTTGTCAGCCCCTGCACTGCATATAAATCCCTTGAAGCAAAAAAAATGGCGCTGTCTGCCTTTCACATCCTTGAACAGGCACAAATATTTGACACCCTGGAACAGGCGCTTTCCGACGTCCATGCCGCATACGGCACCACCCGCAGATTCGGCAAATACAGAAAGGGATTTTTAACACCGGCTACGGCAGGGGCACAAATCGAAGCCCGGCAACAAGAGCATCACAGTGCACTGGTTCTGGGCCCGGAGGATACCGGTCTTGAGACAAAGGATCTGGATCTGTGCCAGTACTTTATTACCATACCAACCCACGACGGATATCCGTCCATGAATCTGAGCCACTCCCTGGCAGTGCTGCTTTACGAAGCGTCCCTTAAATCCGGTGCCGGGAAAAATTTCCATGACCCGGAAGTTAAAGACCCTGCCCGGGGAGAGGAACTTGAATCCATGTTTGCCCACATGAGAAAGACGCTCTTGGATATCGATTATCTTGACCCCCAGAACCCGGACCATCTGCTGCGGACCTATCGCAGGATTTTTTCCAACGCCGGGTTGTCATCCAGGGATGTCAGAATCATCCGGGGACTTTTAAGCCGCATAGACTGGACCGAATCCCAACGCCGATTACACCAGGCAAACCAAGGTGAAGATAAAGATTGATTCCATGGTGATTTCCACAACCCGCCGTTAACTCCCAGCATATATTACAAATATTTAGGCATAATTCACCAAACTGTCGACAGGCCGCAAAATCTATGCTAAATTTTTTGTCATACTTGATGATAAATTTAATGCATTGATAAAAATTCATTGATCATACTGTCAATACAGTTGGGTCGGCATACCAACCGGAATCCTTTTGCCTGCAAAAGCCTGCACGCTCTCTTTTTTACTGCTGTTTTTTTTAAACAAAACCCTTTATGGTAAAGACGCGGAACAGGTAATTTTTATGATTGCAAAACGATTAATGACAGCAACATTATTCATTCTATTTTCCTTTTACCACAACGCTTCGGCCAAGGCCCAAGAGGAAAAATCTTCCATCCCAATAAAAATAATAGTCAATGACTGGACAAGCCAGATTGTGCACAGCAAAATTCTTGGTCACATTTACGAATCTATCGGTTACACGGTTGAGTACCCGTTTTATACGGTAGATAAACAATTCGGGGCTATGAATCTTGGCTGGGCGCACATACAGGTAGAAATATGGGAAGGCACTATGCTCAATGCCTTTGAAAATGTTAAACAAAAAAATGTTGTTGAGGTCGGTCTTCATCCGGCGTTAACCCGTGAAGAGTGGTGGTATCCCTCTTATGTAAAAGAAGTGTGCCCCGGCCTGCCGGACTACAGGGCACTGAATAAATGTGCC
>JAKSBO010000726.1 GCA_022361095.1 Desulfobacterales bacterium
AACAAAGGCTGCACCGGCCAGGCCGCCGGCCAGGTTATCCGCAGAAATGACAAGGTAGAGCATGGGCAGCACCGGACCGGTCCAGACCATGAGAACAAATAAGAGGTTGGTCAGTGCCGACAGCAATGCCCCGGCAAAAAGAATCCGCATCACCCCGAACCGGATGGAAAGGGTGCCGCCTAGAAAGCCGCCGGCAAGGGTCATGAACAGTCCAAATGTCTTTACAACGCTTGCAATTTGAATTTTTGAAAACCCCATATCCTGGTAAAAAACATTGGAAATAACACCTAGAACAATGTCCGAAATCCGGTACAGGCCAACCAGCCCAAGCAGCAGCCAGGCCAGGCCTGCACCGTACCTTGAGAAAAAATCCGATATCGGTTCAACATAGGCGGACCGGATCATCTCCATGTTTGCCACGTTTAAGCCCACCATGGCCCTTGCGGCAATAAGCGCAGCGCAGAGCCCCCCGGCAAGCCGGGCTGTTTCAACGAGAACGCCGGCTGCAGAGGCATTTTTTACCATAGAAGCCATCTGTTCTTTTAATGTTGATGCAATCCCGGATGAAAAATAAAACCATCCCACAAAAGCTGCGGCAGACACCAAAAAAAGAATAAAAAACCGGGCATGATCTGTGGTCTGGACATCATTTTTTTCTTTACCCGCTATATCGGGTTCTTGAATTACAAATACCGTAAACATCCCAATGAGCATCAATCCGGCCATAATCCGGTAGGCTGTGCGCCAGGCCGTATAATCATAGACATCCGGGGATGAGCCTTTAAGCTGTGCGATAAACAATGCACCGGCACCGGCGGCCAGCATTCCGATGCGGTATCCGGCAATATACACCGATGCCATCAGGGCCTGGAGCTCTTCTCCTGCAGATTCAATGCGGTAGGCATCAATGGCGATATCCTGGGTGGCCGAAGAAAAGCCCAGGCTGAGCGCTGCCAAAGCCATGAAGGATAAATAATTACCAGCCTTTGCAGGATCAATCACGGACATTGCAAAAATGGACCCGGCAATACAAATCTGGGCCAGAAGTATCCAGGCTCTGCGTCGGCCAAACCTCCGGCTCATCAGGGGAATCGGCATCTGATCCACCAAAGGTGCCCAGATAAATTTAAAGGAGTATCCCAGGGCCGCCCAGGAAAAAAAGGTAACGGTGGAACGCTCTACACCTGCCTCACGAAGCCAAAGGGAGAGGGATGAGAAAATCAATAGTATGGGCAGACCTGCACTGAAGCCGAAAAAAAGCATGGTAACCACCCTTGGGTGGCCAAAATTTTTGATTGTTTCCCATGTTTTTGGAAAAAAACGGGGCAGGATTGAAGCAAAGAAATTTAAAAAAGGTCGTAATGTGCGTAACATAATAAAAAAGAGAAGGTATCGCCCGGTTTTAACTGAGGGCTATAAAAAGATTTCAAAATCCGCCGCAACGGCATAACAGGCGGTGGACAAGTGCTTATCATTAAAAAATTTACGGCATTGGTCAACCATGGCATCCACCTGGTCATCGGTTCTGTCCTGGTTGATATGGATCAGGCCAAGCTGCCCCACTGAAGCCCTGGCACCTAAATCCAGCACATCGGAGAGGCGGGAGTGGCCCCACCCGGTTCTATTCATGTATTCATCATCGGTGTACTCGGTGTCATGAAACAGCACATCCGCATTCTTTGAGAAATCAATATATTCCTCGATGCTTTTGCCTTGGGCGTGGGTGTATCCCAGTTCATTATCCGTGAGAAATACAAATGTTTTTCCATTTTCCGTAAATCTGTATCCCATGCTGTTTTTCGAGTGGGACGTGGGAATGGTTTCAATATCCATGCTGCCGATGGAAAACCGGTTGTTCAATGACGAATCAAATCGGATATCAGCGTTGCAAGCCGTCAACCCCACAGGAAAAAAAGGCATGCGCATCACCTGTTCAATAACTTTTTTTGTGGTCATGCCGGCAAATGTCCGGTCCTGAATGTGTACTGTTGTGTCCCTGTAAAGCAGCGGACGAAAAAAGGGAAGTCCAATGATATGATCCCAGTGGGTATGGGTTAAAAGCAGATAACATCTCTTTATTTTATTTTGGATCAGACGTTTGCCAAGCCTGCGGATACCTGTGCCCGCGTCAATGATAACAGTTTCGCCGGAATTTGCCTGGATTTCAAAGCAGGTGGTATCGCCGCCGTATTTGATATATTGTTGTCCTGATACACAGATTGACCCTCTGGAACCCCAACATTTTATTCGCATTCGTCTTTTGTATCCATATAGTTTCATAAGAAAGTTTCAATCCGTTGTTGAATTACTCTCTTATTGCGTTGCGGGCTAAGCCAGAATATATACAGGCCGGGTCAGCCCATGGCTGTTAGACATTTATAGAACTAACATTTTAAACTCATATGAAGCCGGGTTGACAATTATCATTATTTTTAGCAAAAAAATTACCATATTAAAACCTTGTTCTATTAATAAATGCTAGTATAAGAAAATAATTTGGTGAATTTAGTCAAACTAACGGCCATGGGCCGACCTGGTCTATCAATACCCAGGCCCACTTCTAACAGCCACGGGCTGACCAGACATATCAGTTGCCGGGTACAGCCCACAACAAAGCTTGAAAGATTTGAGTAACTTACCCAGGCTTTCTTATAAAATTGTAAAAAGATTTGGAAATATCAAATTTTTTATATTACATATACCATGCTTTTTTAGCCGTGGGCATGTTGTCGTGCGCAACACATACCCCTATAAAGGCCATGGGCCTGCCTGACATATCAACTGCCGGGCTAAGCCCTCAACAAACGGTGAAAGATCTGTGAAGGCTACACAGGCTTTTTTTAAAATATGAATAGTTTGACAAAGGAAATGATAATATGGCACAGCCAATCTCAGACAGACGCGACGTCGACTTTGTATTGCATGAACAAATTGGAACGGTCGACCATGAGTTATTTGAAGAATTTAACAAAAAGACCATTGACCTGATTGTCTCGGAGGCAAGGACCCTTGCCGTTAAGGAAATTTTGCCCACGCTCAAGGAAGGGGATGAGATTGGCTGCACCCTTGAAAACGGTAAAGTGACCACACCTCAATCTTTCAAACGGGCCTGGAAGCTGTTCTGCGAAGGCGAATGGCTCGCAATGTGCGATGATCCGGATGTGGGTGGTCAGGGTATGCCCAAGACCGTGGGATGTGCAGCTTTAGAATATATGGTGGGTGCCAACTCCGCTTTTATGCTTTATTACGGCATGACCCACGGCGCTGCAAAACTTGTGGAAGCGTTTGGTGATGAAACCCAGAAAAAACTGTACATGAAAAAAATGTTTGCAGGCGAATGGGGCGGAACCATGCTTTTAACTGAACCTGAAGCCGGATCTGACGTTGGTGCCCTTACCACCACTGCCACGCTTAATGATGACGGCACCTACTCCATCCAGGGTACCAAAATATTTATCTCTGCCGGTGAA
>JAKSBO010000703.1 GCA_022361095.1 Desulfobacterales bacterium
TACCCGTGCAGGCCATTTCGGACATTGCGATGTATTCACCTTTGTGGATGTCAAAGACGGAAAAATTGAAACGGTATCCACCGTTGCCAACCAGGAGCATGCCCAGGGCGGGTGCATGGTGCCTGTAAACCTTCTGGCCGAGCACCGGGTGAACGCCCTGATCGTGGGCGGCATCGGCATGCGGCCCCTCATGGGATTTCGCCAGGTGGGCATTGATGTTTATCACGATGACCAGCGTCCGGATATTGAGCCCGTGGTCTTGGACCTGATTGCCGGCAAACTTGAGCAGATCAGGAATGATCAGGTATGCGGCGGTGGCGGCGGCGCCCACTAGTGCCCATCCGGAAACAGCCTTTTGCCCAAATTCTTCGTTGGCTGAAAATTTTAATCCTTGGAATATTTAATATATGCCTGCGGTTAAAATTTTCATCCGCCTCGAATTTGAACAAAAATGCTTATTTCCGGACAGACACTAACTAATACATTTAGGATATAAAATGAAAATAGCGATCACATCATCAGGCAAAGATCTTGATGCCCAGGTGGACCCCAGATTCGGCAGAGCGGCCTACATCATTGTGGTGGACACAGATACCCTGGATTTTGAGGTTATTGACAACTCTGAAAATAAAAATGCGTTTAAGGGCGCAGGCATCACAGCAGCCTCGGCCATCTGTGACAAAGAGGCCCAGGTGCTGATCACAGGTTTCTGCGGACCCAATGCATTCAAGACCCTTGACAGCGCAGGTGTCAAGGTAGCAAATGACGCCGCAGGTACCGTCAGAAGTACGATTGAAGACTATAACGCCGGTAAATTCACATTTGCCGACAGCGCCAATGTCGATGGGCACTGGTAAAATTTAATTCACATATCGCACACCCTGTCCTGGTGGCATCTTTTTTACCCCTATCTTACCCCCGTCTCATTTAAGAAGGTGTCACCAGCACAGGGTGTGCGATATTCAGTGATTGAACGAAAAGTCACTCACCTGCGGCGTTGCATCTGGGCAACTTTTCGTCCAATCACGGGTTTTCGATTCGACACCATTGATAAAGAAGGAAGGAAAAAAATATGCCTTTATATGACTTCCATTGTCCGGAATGTAACCGGATCATTGAACTGCTCATGACCAGCCGGGACAGCCAGGCGGTTTGTCCTGAGTGCGGCTCTACCCGTCTTGAAAAACTCATGGCAGCCCACTCAAGCCTTTCGGGCAAATCCGGCGGTTCCCTGCCCGGCCCCAATGACACTGCCTGCTGTGGTTCCAGGCCAGGGGAACACAGCGGATGTGCCGGCCCCGGCTCCTGCTGCGGCAAGACCTTTTAATATATAAAATCATTGTGCAAAATTCCTCAGCCTTTGAAAAACGGGTAAAACGCCGTATTTCTGCAAGGCCCCATGTTTTTTTCGCTGTATGCCCACCGGGCCTTGGCGGCGTTTGTGAAAAAGAGGTGTCACAGGTATCCCACAAGGCCCAAGAGATATTCTCAGACCACGATAAAATCAGTGATATTAAGGTACTCCCCGGTGGGGTTGAATTCAAAACCCGGCTGAAAACAGCCTGTCTAGCCAATATGTTGATGGGATCAGCCACCCGGATACTCATGCGTTTTGCATCATTCAAGGCTGATGGGTTCAGGCGGCTTGAACAGCAGATTAAAGCCATTGACTGGGAATTATACCTGCCGTCTGACACCCTGCCCGATATCAGGGTCTCCACCCGCAAGTCACGCCTCTATCACTCCACAGCCATTGCAGACCGGATCAGCCCCATCGTGCATGACCGGCTGTTGTTAAACAACGCCCCCCGGCACCACAACAGCGCCAAGCCAGACACAGCCACATCCCAAACCCTTATGGTCCGGGGAGAAAATGACTGGTTTGAACTCTCCCTGGACATGTCCGGGACCCCTCTATACAAACGGGGCATCAAAGAAAAAGTGGTCAAAGCCCCACTGCGTGAAACCCTGGCCTTTGCCGTTTTAACCCGGCTGGGCCTGTCGGAAAAAGACACGCTTGTCGATCCCATGTGCGGCTCCGGCACTTTTAGCCTGGAGGGGGCCATGATGCAGTGCGCAGTGCCCCCAGGCACATTCAGATCCTTTGCATTTGAAACCTGGCCGGGGTTTGAAGAAAAAAGTTTCACCCATGCCCGTAACAGGCTTATGGCAGAAGCCGGCAAGCGTATGGATGCACGGGATCTGCCTCCCATTATAGCACAGGACCTGGACCGGACCGCCATTGATCATCTGAAACAGACCTGCACAGGCCATAGTTTTTTCCAACGCATCCGCCCCGCCTGTGGCGATTTTTTCAACATGGCCCCCCCGCTCATTGCCGACAACCATGGCGTGGTGGCCCTGAATCCGCCCTATGGCATCCGTCTGGACAAAAAGGATGATATCACAGCCCTTTACAAAGAGATCGGACGCAAGTTGGCTGGGGATTTTAAAGGATGGCGGGCAGCCATTATCTGCCCGGGAAAAAAGGAATTCCAGGCACTGAACCTGGGCCTGACAACCATGCCCCTTTTCCATGGGGGACTGGATCTTTATACCGCCATCGGCCGGATCGGCAAGTAAGGCCCAAGTTCAGAAGAACGGCCATGGGCCTAAAACAGAAAACTCAATTCAAACTTTGGATAAAATCCTGTAGGCAACCAAAATACGCTCTGGCGTTCAGCATCATGATACTGTTGTGATCGCCCCGTTCAAACAGCCGAATCGTTTTACCTGCGGTTGCCCAGTCATAGAGCCGTTGCCCATGACTCACATCAATCAAGCCGTCATTTACTGTGTGCATTACCAGCACATCGCCTTTAAATGAAGCTATTTTCTGCTGATGATTGAGCTGCCGGTCCACGGCAGCCTGTAAATCAGATAAATCAACATTGAGTTCATCGGGGTGAACCCGCAGCAGCAGACGCTCAAGCACATCGGCAACAGCACTCTCAAGGACCAACCCGGCTGCTTCAGGGAAACAAGCTGCGGCCTCAAGGGCAAAAATGGACCCCACACTGCGGCCGAAAAAAATCAAATCCTTGGGATCACATTTTAACGCTTCAATGGTTGGCCGGACATCGCTGATCATTTGACCCAATTGTGCCCGGCCGCTTGATTGCCCATAACCGCGCAATTCAGCCAGCAGACAATTGCAGCCCATCTGATGAATCAAAGTAACAAAATCACCGCGCCAGTCATCAACAATCTCACCATTGCCGTGAAAGTGTACCAGGGTTTTCGCCTCGGGATCAATTTCATGGTAGCTGCATGCCAATCTGGCACCCTCAACATCCACCCAGAACGGATCAGAGAAAAATCCCTTGCGAGGAAAAAAATATCGCTGCTCAATTAATGGATGATCAAGCAAATTATCCATAGACACTCCTTACCGATAACAGCCATGGACAGACCTGGGGCACCCGGGCATACCCACGGCAAACGTTGAAAATCTGTTAAATCAGCACAAGCTTTATTACAAAGCCCTTTATAATAAAAACCAAATCCCGCGCCCAAAATGGGCTCACATCACTGATTAGTGATTAAAGTATTGACGCGGATCTGTCAAGGCAGTGGAAAACTGCATTCACCAGTGCTTAAAAATTTACCCACGGTTTAGGTTTAATCACACAACGTGGAATTACTAATTTTACGCTTAATATGTTATAACAGCTAAGGTGTGCCCTGATACTGGGATTGGGCATTCCCACGGCAAGGGTAGAGAGGAATCACGCGATTAATGCGAAAAAGCTTTACCAGACAACACATAAACTTTTGAGTGATATTAAAAACACTCATTTCAAGGATAATAACCCGGTTTAACAGTGGCGGATTTCAAAACACATCTCACCGTGTCAAGCATAGCAAGCAGCATTGCGGCGACCATGCTGTTTGCAGCCGCGGTTGCTTCTCCCCAGGAAGTGCTGCTTTATTTTATTATGGGCGTGGTCGGCGGCCTGTTGCCTGACATTGATTCAGACAGTTCTTTAACAGTCCGGCTGTTGTTTACTTTTATTGCGACATTAATATCGTTCCTGGTCATGTTCAAGCAGCGGGCGGATAACACGGTAATAGAGCTGTTTATTATATGGGCGGCAAGTTTTATTTTTATAAAAATTTTTATTTTTTCTTTGTTCACAAAATTGACGGTTCACCGGGGCATTATTCATTCCATACCGGCGTCAGTGGCCTTTGGATGCATGGCTGCAATCGGTTTGAACCGGGTGTTTCATTTCAATGACTTTATATCCTGGATGGCCGGAGGGTTTGTTTTCGGCGGTTCAATCTTACATCTTATACTTGACGAACTTTGCGGACTCAATGTTTTAACCCTGAAAACGAAAAGATCTTCGGGCACCGCATTTAAATTCGGCAGCATTAAACACCTTAAGGAAACCATCGCCATTTATATGTTCATCGCTGTCCTGTTTGTGGCCATGCCCAGTCATACCCGTTTTTTTTCGGTCATATTTGCGCCTCAAACCTACGAGCAACTTAAATTTTTTCCCAGCGGAAAATGGTTCAGCCGGCTGTGTGCCGAACTCAAGAGAACGGATATCATAAAATAACGGCCATGGGCCGGCCCGGCCTATCAAAACCCAGGCTCAGCCCACAACAAAGTTTGAAAGATCTGAGTAACTTACACAGACTTTCTTATAAA
>JAKSBO010000111.1 GCA_022361095.1 Desulfobacterales bacterium
CCGGGAAACGTCCAGATTTATTGCGATAAAAAATGCAACTGCCAGAATCACTGTCCTTTGCAGTCTTAAAGTATTGACATCATCCGGCTGCATAATAAAATCCCCCCCATGCCTTAGCGGGCAAAACAAAGCATGAAACACTTGCAGATTTGAGGAAATGGTCATGACAATCCAATAAAAGTTTGAGGATTGCTATGACCAAGAAATCAGATACCATATTCATCCCAATTATTCACCCTGTTTGCTTGCGGAATAGATGTACGCAGGAAAAAAATATCGGCGGGTCTCATGACCTTATATGAGCATGGGCAGGAAATTCAATTTCACAGTAATGATTACGAAAAAATGATACGGGCATTGGTTATCGCCCACCTCTCAAAGGCGATGGTTTGCGGCAAAGTATTCTGATAACAGCATGCTTTAGGATTAAGTGCCTGATAAAGATCAAGGCTCTGATATATCTTTTAAACAAATGATGAGGCGTTTTGTTAGATGATTGTCGGGGGGGGGGCGTTCGTCGAATGATCGATAAAATGGTTACCCCACCTGAAAACGATTTATCCAGAGAAGCGTACATGGAAAAATTCGCGGCGATCCTGGTACTGTTATGTGCCGCCGGGACTGGTTTTTCGGGGCTATGCGGGTAGGGGGCCAGGGAGAATGCATCGCTGCTTATTGTCAAAGCATTTCTTGATCTGTTTACCTTAGGAATCTTTGCCGCGGCCCTGGGATTCCCTGTGGCCACGCTTGCGATCCCCCGGTTTATAATCCAGGCGGGGTTATTTTTGGGGCTGCAACGATTATTCCATTGGCAAGTCCGGCCATGATTGCTGATTTTTCGCCGGCGGCGGCCTGATCATGTTTACCACCGGATTTCAGATCTGCGGGATTGTCCCGTTTCCCATTGCCGGCATACTTCCGTCCCTGTTGATTGCCATGCCTATTTCGGCACTATGGGTACGGTATTTTGTCCATTAACCCAATATTTTAAAATTCAGGAAATTATCTTAGCCAGATCCTTAGCCTTTTCAAAGGCCGGTTCAATCATGGCTTCCACCTTCTCGACTTCCAGGCTGTAGAGGGTGACGGCCGTTTCAACGAATTCGTCCATGCCCGAGTTATCCTCCTTCTCCCTGAGGATGGCCACCAGCCGAACCGGCCCCAGTGCCTGATGACCTTCGACTTCAACCCCGTGATGCCCCCGGATGGCTGCGGCAATATTTTCGGGAAGTCCCCACTCCGCACAGATCCAGGAAGCCACCTCGGTGTGATCCCAGGGCAGTGTTTCCTGCTCAAGTTTAGCGAGATCCCCGCCTTCAAGATGCCATTTTTCAAAAATGGCATCATAGTCTTTACTGCGCTGGCAGGCCAGAAAAGGCAGGGCAAGATCCTGGAGAAAGGCGGCAGTAAAACATTCAGACTCCTTGGCCGGGCACAGGAACCGGGCAAGTTCGCTGGCCAATACAGCCCGTTTGGCCGAAGTCAACCAGAACTGGGACGGATCATGCCACTGGCAGGTCAGCTTGGGCATGCTCTGGGCAACTCCCACCCCCAGAACCAGGGACTCCAACTGAGAAATCCCCACCAGGGCAACGGCCTGGGTCAGATTCTCCACCTTCTTGGCAGGTGAAAGGGCTGCCGAGTTGGCGATCCCCAGTACTTTTACCGAGATCCCCGGATCCAGGGCCAGGGATTCTGCAATGGTGGCGGCTGATGAATAAGGGCTTCTGATCTTCTGCAAAATCTGCATCACCACGGCGGGAAAAGAGGGCAATTCATACCCCTTGAGTATTTTCTTCAACTCGGCCTTAGGACTGGTCTTTCTTTTAAAAAAGGAGAACATTTA
>JAKSBO010001065.1 GCA_022361095.1 Desulfobacterales bacterium
GGTTGCCGTAGCTATGAGCATATTTGAATCGGAATGGGATAAAAGAAGGCTGCCCTTTGCAAGCATTGGGGATAAAAGGGATTTAAGCTCATCCGCACTTGCGTAAGTCAGGGGGATAATGCGGGTAACCAACCTGTCGGAGGTACGCTCTTCAAACTTTGCCATACGGGTGTCCACATTGTCCCCCCTGGCATCTGCAGCAGAAATGATCTTGACGACACTTCCGGTGTCAACCGTAGCAAACCCGTAAATATCCAGAACCGATTCAAATACCTTGTACGCCTCATCCACAGATATTTTTTCAGGAGAGATAATGGTAACTTTTCCCTTGACCTTGGTGTCCACCACAAAATTTTTATTGGTCAATTTACTGATAAATTTAATGAATACACCAATATCGACATCATTGAAATCCATGGACACAAATTCCGAAGCATCCTGGTTTTGTGCCGCCTGCACCGGACAAAGCCCAACCAGGGCCCACACCACAAGGATCAGGCAAAAGCAGTTTACATTAAATGAGTTGCGACGGTCCTGCAACATATTTGGTCTCCTTTGGTTGGTCATGGGCACGTTTGTTCATTTTCACATGAAAGTTCAAATCTGCTGCTGAATTACTTTCATTATTTTTTATAAGAAAGTCCGGGTGCGTTGCTCAGATCTTTCAAACTTGGTTGCGGGCTGTGCCTGGCAACTGATATGTCAGGTCAGCCCGTGGCTGTTATTGCCGACAAGGCAAACAACACGCCTCAAGATCTATTTCCCTTTTTCTCCTTTAACGCCAGGGTCTGGGTTTCAATCACAGCATCCAGGAACTGCCCCTTGTCACCGGACTTTGTCAGGGAGAGTGACGTGACGGATACGCCCTGGGGGGATGTTTCAATTCGGACAAGAAAATCCACCAGACCTTTTAAATAAACCTGCTGGAGCTTCACCGTTACCCGGGAACGTATATAATCACTGTTTTCCATTTCCTGGGAAAACGGTTTCATATAAGCAACATTTTTTTTCACAACACTTTTGGATGACAAAGACTCCAGAAAAGAAAACAACGTAAACCTAGGCCCCCTTCTTTCAATGGCCTCTTTTTCCTGATCAAAACTTCTGGCGTGTTGCTGATATATCCTCTCAAGGGCCTGCATCCGTTCAAGGTCCCGGGCTTTTGAAACCACCTTTTTTTCAAGCATTGTCCGTTTGTCCACGGCCGGAAGGTAAACAAACCAAACAAGACCGAACAGCACGAGAAATACAGTGCCGGCAATTATAAATTTTTTATCCCGCTGTGACAGTTCAAACATAATCAGATCTCAATAATAAATTTAAAGTCCACCCGCTTGCCGCCCTTTCCTGCCACGGCACTGCCGATATTTACCTTTTTAAAGAACGGCGACTTTTCAATGAACCCCTTTACCTGATCAATGGTATTATAATTATCCGCAGACCCGGACAAAATCATCCGGGTTTCATCCAGCATCAGCCGGCTCATCTGAACATCCACATTTTTTGGAATACAAATAGAGAGCTCAAGCAGAATTTTACCTGACTGTGCACGTTTCAGGCTCTCGGTGTCCGCATTTGCAGAACCGTCCCGGGTCAGTTCCCCGACACTTGCCTGCATCAGCAGCAACGGATCAATGTTTCCTATTTTTTTATCCGGAAATGTCTTTTTATAAATGGCAGTCATGGCCTTGTTTTTTTGATCAATCTGTTTTTCAATCCGTGATATGTCCATGTGGATATTGACCATGAATAGAATAAAGGAGAGCAAAGCCAGGCCGCAACAACTTGCAATATATCCTGCGTAGGTCCGGAACCATGAATCAGAACCGTATTCCCCCTGGCACATGTTCATTATCCCTAAATCCGGGGAGATCACGGCAAGGCACTCGGATAGATCCAGAAAGGCCGTTTGGGGTATGGATTCCGATAACTCTTTTTGGCCGGCATCCCGGCCGGTAAAATCGGACTGGAATTTAAGAATATCTGCAAGGATCTTTTGCATCTGCTTTTGGACGGATACATCAAAATCGCCACAAATACAGAGATCAAAGGGATCAATTATACCAAACCGCTGCCAGAACCCCAACAACATCTGCTTGATGGCCTGCTCCGGCAGTGAAGACACGGCATTGTCGGCCAGGGTGCGAACCTGGACAACCTCACCCTGGGCCACCAGGACCATGGAAATCTGACATCCGTCCATGTCCAGGAAAACAAAATTATTCTTTCCTTTGTTCTGTTTAAGAAACCCGGCGGCCATGGCCAGGGCTCCGGGCACAATGGCCACGGGTTTAAGACCGGCAGCCGTAAGGCTTGCATGGTAAGACTTGAGCACCTCTTCCTCAATGGACCCGGAAAAGACCAAAGGAATCGACTGCTGCGAGTCCAGGTCATACCGGAAAAAATCCGTCACCACAGGGCCCAGCTCCTTTGGAAACCGTGCGCTGAGTTCCAGGGGAAGAACCTGCCGGATTTTCGCCCGGGATGTAAAGGGCAAGCTGATACTTCGAAAATAAAATTGCCCGGCCGGCAAAAGCAGCATGACCTGAACAGTGTTATCCTTTTGAATGACCGGGTCAATTGCCTGGACAACAGCAGCCACTCCGGCATCAAACAGGGTCTGGTCTTCGCCAACGGTTTCCAGGCCGTCATAAACCACACGGGCCAGACTTTGAACAGCTTGGGACTTGCCGCCCCCATCCGCCAGCCAGGCATCAATCCCCACGCAATTTTCACGAATGATCAAAAGGGAATCCGCCATGGCCTATCCTCTTTCCATTTGAAGAATCCGGCAAAACCACTTGCCTGTCAGATCCTGTTTTTCCCGTTTAATCACGGCGTGCAAGGTCACTTGAGCGCTATTTTGTTTTGCGGTACACACTGCTGTAAAAACACTGCTTGAATAGGTAATCACCGTTGTAAACGCCTTTTTTTCATCATCGCTCAGGGCGATGACATCCTCAAACCATCCGGATTCAAGGGGATGGGTATATTCCTGGCCAAGATTTGCCTTTTCGGCCCGATAATCGGCAAGATCCTGGGCATTTACATCGCGCCCTTCCGGCAGCAGTGCTGCAAGCACCGCCACAGGAGCAGTATTAATATTTACCTTGCCTGAAAATGAAAACCGGTTCTCTTTCGAATCCCGGCCGTCTAAAAGGCCGTATACGGTAAACATATCCTTTGCATTCACCTGGACAGCCTCATCCATCCCCTGACTGATATATGACGGGGATAACATTGAGTCAACCACTCCTTTCACAAGAAATAATTCGCTAATATGCTTGAGGGGACCATTGGCACAGGTATACGGCACTTCCAGGGATTCATAATAGTTTGTCTCGGCACCGGTTAAGCCTGTTATGGCATCATCATCCTTTGAATCAAGCCAATCCTTGAGCGCATTGACGATTTCAACGGCACTGCCCGCCTCTTCAGGCTTATCTTCCGGGGCTGCCAGGGTCAGAAACCGTTCAAGAACCACCATCTGGGCATCATTGGGTTCGTTGCCGGGAAATTGTGTAAGCAATGCATTTAGCTGTAATTTTCCCATTTCATCGACAATTTTTAAGGATAAATCTGTCGGGTTCAGGCCCATGGCGGTCACAGCCTCGGCGATCTTTTCCGGATCCGCCCATGTTTCCTGGATGGAATCGACTTCGTTGTCGGCTGCGTCAAGGGTCAGCAGCATCATGGCCAGATGGATGCCGGACATGGCCTTTTCCCGGGCTGCAAACATATCATTCTCGGTAATGGTTCCTGAAGCCGCCTGTCTTGCAAGGCGCCCTGCCTCCATGGCCACGACGCAGAGAATGGCAACCACGGCAATGGTGGCAATCAGTGCCACACCCTTTTGATTTCTGTGAATACTAGCCATCCGCCTGCCTTTCTACCGGCAAAACCACGGCGGTTTCAAATACTTTTTCTTTGTTTTCACTCTTCAGGGTCAACCCGATATTCAATACACGAGGGATGGATGCCCCGTCACTGTCCGTATCCGCATCCCACTCCTGGTGTTCATCCTGGGCAGCATCAACAAAATCAATGGTAAAACCGGTAATATTTTCCACAAGAACCGGATCTGAGCACGGCTCGGTCTCCCTGTCGCTGCCAATGGGCCGCTCAGCCCGGCAAAGATCAAACAAATCCCGGTTATTTTTTCGAACGTAATAGATTACCCGGACAACACCAGACGGCCTGCTGCGGCCCGTCTGAAGCCCTGAAAGGCTGGCAAATTCAAGGGTGGAAAAGGTTTGGCCTCCGACGCTGGCCTCACTGCCGGTCAGCTGGAACACATCCGTATCTTCACCATCAATGCTGTTTTGGACACTGATTATCCTGGATTCGGGCACGTAAATTTCGGTCAGATCATCCTGGATTCTTCTGAATGCATCCCGGGCCCGTTCATTATAATCAACACCGTGTGCAATGGACTGCCCTGTGGAGATAAATGCGTTGAAGGAAGAAAACAGCATGACCATGACAAACGAAAAAATAACAAGGGCCACCATCAATTCTATCAAGGTGAATCCGCCTTGTGCCCGGTTAACTTGCAGGGGCAAACCTGAATGTTTGAACATGGTAGGATCGATCCCCCCGGGCCCGTGTTATTGTCAGATCAATTTGTTTCAATGTGCCCGCACCTTCGGACGAATCCGGCACGATGTCGGAAAGATTCGCGTTGATTTCCGTCACCTCACATTGCCAGGTATATCCTTTAAAGGACTCGTCAAATTCGCCTTGCAGCTCCGGATCATCTATGGAAAGCGCGATGTGTGCCAGGGCCCTGGCGGCAAGAAACCGGGCCGTTGTCTGGAAATCATCGGTCCCGGCAAGATTGATGGTCCCTGACTGCATGCGAAACAATGCCGTCATCACCGTTGCAATAATGGTCATGGCCACAATCACTTCGATCAGGGTAAAACCGGCCTGCTTCCGGAAACGGTCATGGTCATATGCAGTCGTCATAGGAGACATATTTATCGATCAAGTGAACTTTTTTCCGGAACATACATATTTGAATGGTCATCTCCCGGCTCTCTTCCCGAACATGAATCAGAACCCGGTCCGAATACCCTTTGCTGAAAAAACAAATCGTTTTATCATCACCGGACCGTGTGTCGTCATCCGGAAACTCCAAATTAAGCAATTGCAGATCACCGTTCAGTGATATGCCGTTATTCAGGGCATCCTGCCGGGCATCTTCATCCATGGTGTCGTCCGCCACATACATTTTCCCGGCACCCGAATCCACATAAAGGGTAAAATTTTTGTTTTCCACCATGGCCCGAAGCTTTAAATCCTCAAAAAAAAGCATCATGCCCGAGACGTGATCAGATGCCTTGGACGTCAAATGAATCTGCCGGAACACCGGAATCGAAAACAACAGCGCAATGGTAAAAATGCCGATGACCACCATCAGTTCAACAAAGGTGAAGCCGGAATGATTTATATGAGGACCCAAACAGGCCGTTGACCGGCTTTCATTTTTTGATTTGGGTTGGGTCCGGAAACGTGGCGGGCCAGGGCGTCCCATGACTGTTATTCCTGGGCATCCCAGTTGGTCACGTCCGCATTGATTCCATCCCCGCCTGATTCGTAGTCCGCACCATATGAAATCAGGTCAAAGGAACCGTGTACACCGGGGCACAGGTAGACATACTCGTTACCCCAGGGATCTTTGGGTACCCGGCTCTTTTCCAGATACCCGTTTTCATCATAGCTGCGGGGAACAGGATCCGTGGTCGGCTTTTCGATCAGCGCCAAAAGCCCCTGTTCCGTAGTCGGATAAAATCCATTATCCAGTTTGTACATTTTAAGGCTGGTTTCAATGGCGGCAATGTCCACCTGGGCTTTGACGACTTTTGCCTTGTCCGCCTTATCCATATACCTTGGTACAATGGCACCGGCCAGAATACCCAGGATAATGACAACCACCATCAGTTCTATAAAGGAAAAGCCTGCCTGGTTTCCAATCTGCCTGCCGTACGCCCTGAA
>JAKSBO010001095.1 GCA_022361095.1 Desulfobacterales bacterium
ATCCAAATGGTTGGTGGGCTCGTCCAAAAGGAGGATGTCCGGCTTTTGCAGCAGCAGACGGCACAGGGCCACCCGGCGTTTTTCACCACCGGAGATTACACTGACAGGGGTATCTCCGGGCGGGCAGCGAAGGGCGTCCATGGCCATTTTCAGCCGGGAATCCAGATCCCAGGCATCGATATGGTCAAGCTTCTCCTGCAGCTTTCCCTGTTTTTCCAGCAGCGCATCCATCTCATCATCGGACATGGGTTCGGCAAAGGCTTCGGAGATCTTTTCATATTCATTTAAAAGATTTACGGTTTCCTGAACCCCTTCCTCCACCACTTCACGAACGGTTTTATCCGAGTCCACCAGGGGTTCCTGCTCAAGAAACCCCACGGTAAATCCTTTGGATAAAATGGTTTCACCCACAAATTCGGTGTCCACACCTGCCATGATTTTCAGAAGTGAAGATTTACCTGAACCGTTAAGGCCCAGCACACCTATTTTTGCGCCGTAAAAATAGGACAGTGAAATATCTTTGAGCACTTGGCGGGTGCCGTGGAACTTACTCACATTGATCATTGAATAAATAACTTTTTTTGTATCTTCGGACATATAACCTCCTGGATCCTATTTTTTGTCACATACAGCGATACATTCAATTTCCACCAGGGCATCTTTGGGTAGACGCGCCACCTGAAAGGCGGACCGTGCCGGCTTATGGCCGCCAAGGGCCGCTTCGTATACCTGGTTCATCCCGGCAAAATCTTCCATGGATGCCAGGAACACCGTGGTTTTTACAATATTTTTCAAATTTGTACGGCAATCCTTGAGTACGGCCTCAAGATTGGCCATGACCTGACGGGTTTGATCTTCAATGGTCGCCCCCACAATTTCGCCTGTGGCAGGATCCAGAGGAATCTGCCCGGCACAGTACACGGTATCGTTATGGATTACGGCATGGGAGTACGGACCCACAGCCGGTGGTGCATTGTTTGATATAACAGGTCGCATGTATGGTATCTCCTTGTTTTAAAATTCTGTGACCACAGGTGCCTTGCGTATCATGTCTACGGCTTCGGCCGCTGTTTTGGCAATAACGGGAAAATCCTGACTCAGATGGGTCATTTGGCGCAGGTTCTCTGCTGTTCGCAAAACCAGCCGGGCAAAATCGCCTTCTGCAAGATCCGATTTTCGCATCAGCTCATCCCAGGGCGTGTCATGGGCCCAGGCATAGACCAGGGCAGCCGGCTGGATGAACAGGTTGGGGGCGGGAAATCCTGCTTTCAACATCTTTATCGCAAAGGGTTTGAGCCCCCGGCGCAGTTCCAGGAACGCATCCTTAAGCCGCTTGGAAAGAGCGGTCGTGAACAACATGTCGTCCTTGAACTCCTTTTCATTGACAAATGCAGCCATCATGGCGGCCAAAAGCGCCGGGTCCCCTTTGGGTAAAATTTTGTCCCGAAGGCTTTGGGCCACAAGCAGCGGCGAATCAATGCGCAGTTTAGACGCCCATACCCCGTCTTCGGTCAGGGCGCAGGGTTTTTCCCCTTCGGGCGTGACAAAGCCCTCCTGGATCAAAAAATCCATGTGCTCGGTAAAATCAAGCCACAAATATTCCATATCATGGCCGAACTTTTTTCTTGCCTTTCTGCCGCTTTTTCCGCCCTTTGCACCAATGGCTAAAAGATAGGATGCAAAGGATTTTTCCAACAGGGTGCGCACCTGTTCCGGGGTGTTGGACAACAAAAGATTCAACACCATGGAAAAATCAATTTTGATCTGGGAGTCCACATTCAAAGGCGGGGCATTCACCAGTTTGCCCACAAGGGAGACATCCATGTATTTGCCCGGCAGCAGCGTGGCAAATCCAATGTTGTCCATACCCCGCCTTCCGGCCCGGCCTGCCATCTGCTGGAATTCACTGGGAGTCAATGACAAAAAGTCCCGTCCGTTAAAGCGGTCGGAATTGAGAATAACAACGGACCGGGCAGGAAAATTTACACCGGCCGCCACTGTGGAGGTGGCAAACATGGCATTTAAAAGCCCTTCGGCCATTAAGGTCTCCACCACCACCTTCCAGGCAGGCAGATGCCCTGAATGGTGGGCGGCTGTTGCGGTTTCCTCAAGGTACGTCCGCTGGGGATGGGCGGACAGATGGGGATTGTCTGCTGTGAGCTGTATAAGCCTCTCCTTGAGTGCCAGTTTTTTTTCGGGTTCATGTTTCAGCAGACTGCCGTCGCATAGTTTTATTGCCCGGTCGCATTCTGCCCGGGATTTTAAAAAAAAGATGGCCGGCAACAGATCAAAATGGGAAAGCACCTTGAGAATATCTGAAAATTTAGGCAATTTCCCGGGCGGGGCAAGTGTCAGCTTTTTCCCCGACTGGTTATATTTGTATACCTTTTTATGAAGGCGGGTCCGGTTCCCGTTTCTTCCTGTTTTTTCCAGTAACGGATAAAGGGTGCCCGAGGGATGAAAAAACAATGGAAATAAGGGCACCGGACGTTGGTTGTTTTCCACCACTTTGCATGGTTTATCCCGGATGGCGGAGAGCCACCCGGCAATCTGGTCCGGGTTGCCTATGGTGGCAGACAATAAAAGCAGCGGGATACGTACAGGCAGGTAGATCATAATCTCTTCCCAGACCACACCACGCTCGGCATCGCCGAGATAGTGGGCTTCATCCAGGATAATCAGATCACACTTGAGGTTCTGCCCCGTATACATGGCATCATAGAGCTGATTCCTTAAAATTTCCGTGGTGCCGATGATGATGTCCGCGTCCGTATTTTCTTTGATATCGCCGGTAAGGATACCGACATTTTCCTTACCGAAAACCTTTGAAAACCCGGCATGTATGGAGTTGGTCAGCGCCTTTAACGGTGTGGCATACCATACCTTGCCGCTGTTTTCCAAAATGTTTTTGGCCGCCTGTTCTGCAATCCAGGTTTTTCCGGC
>JAKSBO010000166.1 GCA_022361095.1 Desulfobacterales bacterium
AGACTGCGCGAGGATTTCGGCGCATTCGGGCTGGCCCTGACCCATCTTTACATCAATGCCATTACCCCGCCCCCCGAGGTCCAGCAGGCCATTGATGACAAGAGCAGGCTGGGTCTGTTTGATGACATGAATAAATTGATGAAGATGAAAACCGCCATGGCCATGGAGAAAATTGCTGAAAATCCCCAGGGCATCGCCTCGGACGGTGCCCAGGCAGGGCTTGGATTAGGCCTTGGCATGATGCTGCCCGGCATGTTTTCCCAGCAAATGCCGCCCCTGGCAGGACAACCGGCAGAGCAGACCGCAAGCTGCCCGGAGTGCCAAAACCCAATCCCCTTGGATGCAAAATTCTGTCCCCAGTGCGGTCACCAGCAGGTGGTATTTGCCCGGTGCCGGTATTGCGGCAAAAATATCACCCCCGGCGCAAAATTCTGCCCCAGATGCGGAAAGCAGGTCAAGAAGAAGACCAAAGAAAACATATGCAGTAATTGCGGCGCAAAGAATCTGCCGGATTCAATTTTCTGCAACCAATGCGGAGAAAAATATTAGCTACGCGGTCCAACATCAATGTCCCCAGTGCGGTGCCCCGGTCACCCTAGGAGAAGAGACCCGGTTCTTTGTGTGCGAATTCTGCCGGGTCCGGTCCTGTATTTCCCAAAAAGGATTTCCCAGGTATTACCTGCCCTGCTCCCCCAGGGTGCCCCGGGATGTAAAACTGATCTACCTGCCCTATTGGCGTTTCAAAGGTGTGCGTTACATCTGCTCCGCATCCGGCGTCACCCCCAGATTTACGGATACCTCCGCCTTGGCCCTGGCCGATATGCCGCCCCAGCTTCCGTTTTCACTAGGACTAAGATCCCAGGCACTCCCTTTGAAATTGATCAGACCTGACGCCCAAGGAAATTTTTTTCGCCCCCTGCCCTCGGCAATGGTATTACAAGACAACCCATCGGGGTTAATGACGGAAAAACCTACATTTAAAGAGGATATCGGGGAAACTTTCAGCCTGATCTATTCCCCTTTTTACATCAAAAAACAATTTCTTGTGGATGGGGTAACCAATCAGGTGCTGCCCATGGAAAAAGCAATCCCCCCGGATCTATTCAAACTTGACCAGGTCCGGCCCGGTATCGAGACCCATTTCATTGCCGGCATTTGCCCTATCTGCGGGGCAGATCTTGAGGGCAGTGGGGATTCCCTGGTCCTGGTATGCCGGAACTGCCATTCCCTGTGGCGGGCCAGGGAAGAAAAACTGACAAAAATAAAATTCCGTTTCGCAGCCCCAGACCATAAAGATGACATCATGCTGCCGTTCTGGCGAATCCGCGCCCGAATTTCGCCCATGAACCTGGCCAGCCATGGGGACCTGGCCCGGATGGCAAATCTGCCACTGGCAATTCCCCGGCAATGGGAGAGCAAACCTGTTCATTTCTGGAGTCCGGCATTTAAGGTCCGGCCCAATATTTTCTTACGGTTGCTGAGTCAACTCACAACAGCCCAGCCGGAACCGATCCTCTCCCGAACCGTTGAAAATAATTTGTATCACCCTGTAAACCTGCCTGCTTCCGAGGCCGTCCAAACCATCCGCATAACCCTGGCCGCCCTGCTGAAACCCAGAAAAGAGATTCTTGAGTGTTTACCCATAACCCAAGTTGCCGCCCAGAGCGTATCATTAATTTTTCTGCCCTTTAAATCATCCCACCATGACATCATCCATCCGGATTTAGGCATCGGCATCAATAAAAAGGCCCTGGCGTTGTCCGGCAACCTGTAGCCATCTTTGTGCCGATATTGCATAAACATGCCACGGCTGATACAACTGCAAAGAATAGAAACAACCTGAAATTTAAGTGGACAGGCACAGCCGACTTCAATGACACAAATAATTTTTGAAACACCTGCAGCATCTTCCGTCAACACAGCCGAAGACCTGACCCAATATCTGATCACCCCCCTTGCCGTCGGCAACAAAACCATTGCCAACCGCATGGTGCTTGCGCCCATGGCAGGACTGGGGCACATCGCGTTCAGGCAGCTTGTGACCCAATTTTCAGGCTTTGGCCTGCTGTTTACCGGTATGTGCTCGGCCAAAGCCGTTCCCCATGAAAACCCCAAAATCTCCCATGTATTTTCCTGGCGGCCCGAGGAGCTGGACCACACGGTATGCCAGATATTTGGGGCTGAACCTGAAATTATGGCCCGGGCTGCCCGGCGCGTTGAAGCCGAAGGGTTTTTCGGGGTGGACCTGAATTTCGGATGCTCCGTTGCAGCGATCTGCAAAAAAGGGTGCGGGGCAGCGCTTTTAAAAACGCCGGAAAAAGCCGTTAACATTGTATCCGCAGTCAGAAAGGCTGTGTCATGCCCGGTTTTTGTTAAATTCAGAACCGGATGGCAGGATGACCCTGATTTTCCTGTGGCCATGGCCCGGGCCTTTGAAGATGCCGGTGCTGATGCATTAACCTTTCATCCCCGGGTTGCCCCGGACAGGAGAAGCAGGCGCCCCAAATGGGAGCTGATCGGAAACGTCGGCAACGCCGTCACCATTCCCGTGTTTGGCAACGGGAACCTGTTTGCCCCGGAACACGGGATCAAAATGATCCGGGAAACAGGCTGTCAGGGGCTCTCCATCGGCAGAATGGCCGTGGCCCGGCCCTGGATTTTTGCCCAGTGGACAAAAGGATTCAAACCGGAACCGTCCATCTATATGGAAACCGCTCTGGAGATGGCAAGGCTTTTAAGCGATCATTACGAAGCGCATTTTGCCCTGAAGATGTTTAAAAAATTTGCCCCGTATTTCTGTGCTAATTTCAAATTCTCCAACGCCATTTTAAAATCCCTGATACGGGTTGAAAATATGCACGAACTCTGCAACAATATACGGCATCTTCTGGAGCCCCCGCCCCGGACATTGACCCTGCCCAATATTAATCTGTTTGTTTGAAAAATTTATTTTCAGCAGCGATATGCATAAATAGAGAGATGGATAAAAAAATTTTTTTAAAAAAGATAACCGCACTTGCCGCCGCATTTTTAATGATCGGCTGTGCAGGCGCACCCAAACCAAAACCTGTACAAACAGCACCAGGAAAATGGCACAACCGCCCAATTAATGCAGACGGCAGCAAACAAGACTGGCCCGGATCCGCCCCGCAATACCAAGACAGCGAAACAGACACAAAAATATGGATCAGTAACAACGCTGACCATTTGTGCCTGCTTGCCGAAGTCAAAGATCCCGGAATAGCCCACCAGTTGACCCAGGGCGGTTTAATCCTGTCCGTGGAGACAAAAGAAAAAGGCGCCAAGCCGTTTTCAATCCGGCTCAAAGGCCACGTACCATTCAAAAGCCGTGACAAGCACCCTGCCCCAATGCGGGGCGTCAAGCTGCCGGACAAATTGACTGTGACCTACCCGTTCTCTTCCGGCCCCATAACCATGTCAATGAAGGAAGCCCGTATCACAGGCATTGCCCTTGGCATGGCAGATCCAGACCGCCACACCCTGATTTTTGAGGCAGTGATCAGTCTTGGGGCCATATTTTTTGATCTCCCCCGGATAGCAGATACAAAGATTAACATTGCCCTGGCAGCCAAAGGTCGGACGTCTGCCTTGAAACAGCGGAAAAATCCGGCACCGGACAAAGCCAACCGGCCCAAAGAGGGTCCGCGTGAAGGCAAATTCCCCGGCCAGGGCGCATCCGGTACCCACCGCGGCCCAGGCAAAACCGATGACATGAAACGGACAAACCCGTCCAACGAACCATTTCGGGCTGACATTGAGATAACACTGGCCGGGCCCTCAAAATAAATCATAGGACCGAGGAAACAATGACACTGGACCTGACACGGTTTAAATGTCTGGGCTGCGGGGCCTGCTGCAGGCAAAGCGGCTATGTCCGCCTGGGCAGAGAAGAGCCCGATATCATTGCCGATTTTCTAAATATGGATGTCAGGGATTTTATAGAGGCCTTCACCTGCCTGACCAGGGACCGGCACGGACTGTCAATCATTGACGCCCCGGACGGGGCCTGTATCTTCCTGGACAGCAACGGATGCCGCATCAATCCGGTCAAGCCGGGCCAATGTCGGGACTTTCCCGGCAAATGGCGGTTTTCGGATTTTGAACATACATGTGAATGGGCACGAAAAAATAATTTACCGCCCAAATAGATATATTGCCCCCTACAAGGAGAACTTAAAATAAAATGATGAAAGAACTCGACTGCAGAAAAATGGATTGTCCGGCACCTGTACTGGAAACAAAAAAGTGCCTGGAGAATGAACCGCTCTCACAAATCCGGGTCCTGGTGGACAATGATGCCGCCGTGGAAAACGTCAGCCGTTTTTTAACCTATGCCGGGTTTGAGGTCGGCGTGGAATCAGACGGAGCCATGTCTGTTGTGGAAGGTACCCGGGACCAGGCCGAGGCCGGTAAACTCGCTTCCGAACCCACAGAACAATCGGCACCCGGCCCAGGAACATCCAAGGAAAACAGCCCGGTTAAAATCATGGTGATGGCCGCTTCCGACAAATTGGGCATCGGGGATGATGACCTGGGCGCAAAGCTGATGATCAATTTCATAAAAACCCTTAAAGAAATGGGCAAAGATCTATGGCGGCTGGTTTTTGTCAACCATGGCGTTACCCTTGCTATAACGGATTCCAAAGTGCTTGATGACCTGCGTGAACTGGAAGCGTCCGGTGTCACCATTCTTGTGTGCGGGACCTGCCTGACCCACCTGGATCTCATGGAGAAAAAGGCCATCGGCGAGACCACCAACATGCTGGATATTGTTACGGCCATGCAGTTGGCCGACAAAGTAATCAGCTTATAGTCAATTCTTGGTTACAAAAAACTCGTCAATGATATGATCGGCTTTCAGCCGGTTGCCGTAGGCCTGGGCACTTTTCTGGTCCGTGAAGTCAGATACGCGGACCAGATACCAGGTTTTTCCCCCGCCGCCCGTCACCTTTATGGAGGCCGCCACCCCCTTCTGGGCAAGAAGTGCCATATATCTGTCAGCATGGGCCTTTTTATGATAAGCCGCTACCTGTATGGTAAACGGTTTTGGAATCACGAACGCTATCTGCCGGGCCGGCTGCTCCGCTGTTTTAAGCATGTGTGAAAACGTGTCCCAGACAAAAAAAGCCAACCAGGCACCGAGGGCGCCAATCACAATGCCCCGGACCCGGCCCCGCCACCTTTCCCGGCCCCGGCTCAAATTTAAAGCAGCGTGTTTGGCTTTTCCGGTTCTGTCTGCGACAAAAGAGCCTCTGCCGGATGCTTTTCTGCCGATTCCGGACACCAGAGCGGAAAGCCGGCCGGAATTTTCCTGCCCTTCATAAATGTTGACTCCCGAGCCTCCCTGTGCAGGCGTATCTCCAAGTTCCTGGCCGGCCAGGCTTTCCGGACGAGCATCCTTGTCTTGATTACCGGACAGAAATGTCGACAATTCAAGCCGCTCATCCCCAAGGGTACTCGACCCGGATTCCGGAATATCCATCTGTGGTTCCGGTTCAGACTTGTCCAGACGTGCAAACATCGTCTCTTGAATTGTTTCGGCCCGTTCCTTATCCTTTGCGGAGAGGTCGTTATCCCCCTCAATTAAATCCAAAAAGGATTGATACAGGCGCCTTGCTGAAAAATCCAGCCGGCCCTGGTCCGAAAACACATCCACCAGTATCCGGCACATCTCAGGGTCTGCATACCAGCTATCCGCCAAAGCTGTAAGTATGGACTGGGAAAATGTTCCGGATATATCCTGCTCCTGAAAACGTTCAAGCCAAAATCGGGCAAGGCTCTCGTCTTTGGGATTTTGTGCCAGCCAGACACCGGCAGCGCTCTGAATCTCCCGGCGCCGGCTGCCCGATGCCAGGTAAAAGCGCGCCAGAGATGAGATAAGCATGGGGCCGGCCCGTCGTGCGGCCAGAGGAGAGAGCCAGGCGGAATCAAAGATTCGGACGGCCCGGATAAACTTCTTTTCAGCCCGGGTGGCAATGCCGGAACGATCCCACAGCTCTGCTTCCCGGACCAGCCCCCTGATGCGCCGGAGTCCTGCAATATCCATAATTACGCCAAGACCCAGGCCGCAAAACAGATACATTAAAACAATAAACACCCATGTAGGCATCCCCAAAAGCCATCCGGACAACCGGGGAAACAAAAGAAACCCGGAAGGCAATACCATCAGGGTTGTCAGCCAGAACCGGACACTGATATGCCGGACAACGCGAATCATACTAATATCCCCGGCAGGGCGTTTGACCTTTTTTCAACGCCACTTGAATGATCCCGGCAGGGTCTGCCGCAGGCTGGGGCACAACCGTATCATCAAGCATATTCTGATTTTGCCCGGAATCGGCAGGGCATCCCGTGGTCTTTCCCACGGTTTCATACCGGATATCCGAAGGGATCAAAAAATCACGTTCCGGCTCCCCTTTCATGGCCCGGATCATAAAATCCGTCCAGATGGGAACAGCCCCGCGCCCCCCGGTGATTCCCCTGCGATTTTTATCTTTAAGCTTTTTCTTTTTATCATAGCCGGTCCACACGGAGACACAAAGGGACGGCGTAAATCCGGTGAACCAGGCATCATTATAATTATCCGTTGTGCCGGTTTTCCCGGCAGCCGGACGCTTAAATCCCAGCTTCCGGACGCCCCTGCCCGATCCAAAGTCCACAACCCCCTCCATCATATCCACCACCTGGAAAGCCGTTGCTGCATCCAATACCCTGCGATCCTTGACAATATGTTCAAAAAGCACCCGGCCCCTTGCATCCTCAACCCGCCAAAATAAAAACGGGGTATGGTAAATCCCCAGGGAGGCCAACGTGGAAAATCCGGCAGCCATGTCCATGACACTGACCTCAGACGTACCAAGGGCCACTGAATATACCTGTTTTAAGGGACTTCTTACACCACAGGACCGGGCCACATCCACCACGGCAGAAGGCCCCGCATCAACCACCACCTGGGCCGCAATGGTGTTTACCGAATGGATCAGGGCCTGCTTAAGGATCATGGGCCCCCGGTACCTTTTTTCAAAATTTTGGGGATACCAGTCCGGTGCACCCTTGATGGGAATGGCAACAGGCCTGTCCCGGAACACACTGGCCGGATGCAGTTTTTTATCCCTGAAAGCGGCATAGTACAGAAAAGGTTTAAACCCGCTGCCGGCCTGGCGTTTACTGTTCACGGCCCGGTTAAATTCACTGGCATAATAATCCCTGCCGCCCACCATAGCCTTAACAGCGCCGCTGGCGGTATCAATGGCCACCAGGGCAGCCTGGGGTTTTTCTTTCACCGTTTTATCCAGCCCCATAAGTTCATCAAGCCGGGCCATCCCTTCCATTACCGCAGTCCGGGCATCGGCCTGGCGTCTTGAATCCATGGTAGAATAAACTTTAATACCGCCATGATACACCACATCCTCGCCGTACATGGTTACAAGCTTTTGGATCATGGCATCCAGAAAATAACTGCCGGTGCGGGCATCTTTGCGGCCATCATGCAACTGAGGCCGAACGGCATCGGTTTTGGCCGCCCTATCCGCCGTGATAAATCCGGCCGCCACCATGCGGTTCAACACCGCCTTGCGCCGGGCAAGGGCCTTATCATAATACCGGAACGGATTGTACTGGGTGGGAGATTTGGGCAGCCCCGCAAGCAGCGCCGCTTCGGCCAGTGTCAACGCCTGGGCGGATTTATCAAAATACATGCGTGCCGCCCGCTCAATACCCTGGGCCCCGGCCCCGAAATGGATCTGATTGATATAGGCTTCAAGAATCTGCTCCTTGGTATTTGCCTGCTCAATCTGGAACGCCACCAGCATCTCCTTGAATTTACGCTGCCAGGTTTTTTCAAAGCTGAAGAACAGATTCTTGGCCAGCTGTTGGGTAATGGTTGAGGCGCCTTGAATCCGGCCCGCCTCAAACAAGGTTATATATAAGGCCTTAAATATACGAAGCTTATTTACACCATGATGCTCAAAAAATCTGTGGTCCTCGGTGGCCACAATGGCATTGAGAAAATCAGCAGACACCATGTCCAGGGAGACGGATGTCTTTTCGCCGAGGGCGATGAGCACCTGGCCGTCTGAAGCATATATCAGGCTCTGGGGGGTTTCAATAATACGGCTTAAAGGCGAAGGCAGTTTAGGCAGGTCTTGGGAAATATGAAAAACCAGCAGGCTGCCTGCCGCAGCCATGAGACCCGCGGCAAAAAGCCCTGTATAAAACAGCAGCCGCACCAGGAAAAACAGCCGGGATAACAATCGCATCAGTCGTCTGCCTTGAGCCCCAGCATCAACTGCCAGACGGCCCATTCCCGGGCTTTAACTTCCACCACCCGGGTTTCGCCCAGGTGCCGGAATTCAAACCCCAGATTGATAAAACCGTCCTGAACCGCATTGCCCACGCCCACCCGGTTAAGGAGGCCTTTTTCAGATAACAGGTCTTGTGTATCCAAAATCAGATCAGATCTCATTTCTCCGGGCAGCCTTGAAACGGCTGTAAAGAAAAGGGAGGCCGGATAGATCCTGCCAAAAAATTCAGGGGCATTGTCCAGGGTTCCTGGGATCGCTGACCGGCTGCCGTTGGCACCCAGGATCCGGGTATCCAGATCCACCTGCTGAACCACCCGGTTCCGGGTATCAATGAAAAAAATTTTTATACCGCCCATGCGGCCTTCGCAAAAAATCCGGTCGGTAACGCCGCCGTTGAGCAGCCACACCAGACGCACCGGATCCACTACATTCCTGCGCCGGTAGGCAGGTAAAGCCAGATAAAGCGCCCTGAACCGGTCCTTGTCCAGATTGGCCCATTCCCCGGGTCCCAATTTAGCCGAAAGATCTGCAAATGAATCAGCTGTGCGCACCGTTTGCCCGGCGCGTTCCCGGGCAAGGGCCATCTGGTCCAGGGATTGCAATGCATTAACCATATGCCGCCCCGCGTCCCAGATCGCACCGTTTTCGGGACGGGTGTCATTGGTAAAAGAGAGATAATTGCCCACAAGACGTTCACACCAGTCAAAACGGAATTCGGCAGCCACAGCGATACAGGAGATCAAAAAAACAGCCAGATTTAAAATCGAGCAGATCCGTTTGAACCGCTCTTCCATGGTTCCCGGCCCATACCAGTTTTGCGTGCGCAAATTCATATAAACAGCCAAGGGCCGGCCTGACACATCAACTGCCGGGCTGAGCCCACCACAAAGGTTGAAAGATCTGAGTAACGTACCCAGACGCTTTTATAAAAAGCCCAAAAGGTTTTTATGCTTTGCCCACAGCCTTCATTGAATCGTTGAACACGGCATACATCTGTTCATGTTCAGACAGGGCCACGGCCAAAACATCATTCACCAGGGAGGCGTCTTCCATCCCAAGATCCTGGGATTTTATCACATAATTTGCGCTAAGATTCAATGCCGTCATGGCATTTCCGGTATCAAACCCCGGACCAAGCCGGATAAGACAGATCTTGCGGCGAAGGAACATATCCATATTGTTTATATATGCAGTGATGGCCTGGTCAGTATCAAACGCATCATCGATCACCACCAGCGGGTAGACATAATATTCAAGATTTTTCAACGCCTGGGCCGGTGTATCCGGCACATTGCCCTTCAATCCCGCATTTTCCAAACCGGCCATAATCCGGGTGCGCCCAAGACTCGGTGGAATACAGACCAGGGCCCGGTTCCCCCCACCGACCTGAAGCATAGGAACATCCGATTCCATGTCGGCTCTGTTCGGCTCAATACCGGCAGCCCGGGCATTTCCGGCCGAGGCCTTAACGGGAACAGAGGTCCCGCATTTGGGACATTTAAATGAAAAGTCCTTGTCTTTTGGTATCTTATCATCGGGCAGGCTGGCATTATTGCCGCATGACGGACAAGCGATCTTCATAATAAGTTATCCTCCTCTCCCCCATAACTGCGGTCAATCTCAAGGGACTCAATGCCACTGGTGGATTCCCCCCTGGCACTTTTGATTTGGTCAAGCCCCCTGCTCACAATATCTTTTCGTGACGCATAGGCCATGGCCGTATTTTCGTCTATCTTTCCGGTTTCATACAAACTTACAATAAACTCGTCAAAGGAAATCATCCCCTGGGCTTTACCGGCAACAATAATGTCGTTAAAGGTCTTGCCTTCGGACTCCCCGTTTAAAATGCTGTCCTTGACCCGCAGGTTGGTGGCCATGATTTCAAAGGCGGCCACACGCCCGCCACCCACCTTGGGCAAAAGCCGTTGGGCCACCACCCACCGGACCGTGTCCGCCAGACGAATCCGGATCTGGGTCTCCTCTTCAGTGGAAAACATGCCCAGTACGCGGTTGATGGTCTGCCCGGCATCCACGCTGTGCAGGGTGGAAACGACCAGATGGCCGGTCTCGGCAGCGGACAGGCCTATTTCAACGGTTTCCCGGTCACGCATTTCGCCCACCAGAATGACCTTGGGGGCCTGGCGCAAAGCGGCCCGCAGGCCCGAGGCAAAGGTGTCAAAATCCATGCCCAGCTCACGCTGGTTAAATGTGGATCTTTTCTGGGTATGCTGATACTCTATGGGGTCTTCCAGGGTAATGACATGCACGGATTTGGAATCGTTGATCTTGTCTAAAAGCGCGGCAAGCGACGTGGATTTACCGGAACCTGTGGCTCCTGTGACAAAAATGATACCGTTCTTCTCCTCGGCCATTTTATGAAAACTTTCCGGCAGATTGAGCTTTTCAATGGTGGGGATAACGGTTTCAAGCTTTCGTAATACAATGGCATATTTGCCTGACCGGGAAAAAATATTCACCCTGAATCTTGCCTTGGTACTCAGTTGGTAGGATAAATCACAGCTACCCTCCCTCAGCAATGTTTCAAGCTGTTTTCTGTCATTATTGATAAGATTAAGCGCCAGCACCTCGGTTTGAAAGGCCGTCAAGACCTTGAATCCCGGCCCCATATCAACAGGCAAAAGTTGGCCTGAACTTTCCACCTGAAGGGGCTTTCCCGGGGTAATATTCAAGTCCGACACATTATCATTGGAATCCAGCATTTTGGTGAGGATATAATCAAGCTGCTGTTTTTTCATGCCTTACTCCTAGGACCGGCCGGCAGTTACGCTTCCGTAAAATCCGCAGGCGGTTTTTTCAGAAACGGCCGAAACAATGATTTGTTGTTTGCCTTTGAATAGGCATCATCGGGACTGATCTTCCCTTGTTTGTAAAGCCCCATAATCGCATCGTCAAGCAACTGCATCCCGTACTGCTTGCCGGTCTGGATCATGGACGGGATCTGGTGGGTTTTGGATTCGCGGATGAGATTTCGGACCGCAGGGGTCGCCACAAGGATTTCCAGGGCCGCACACCGCCCCTTTTTGTCAATCCGTTTAAACAGCACCTGGGCCACGATGGCGCGAAGGCCGTCTGACAGCGTGGATCGAATCTGGGGCTGTTCGCTGCTGGGAAAGACCTCAACAAGCCTGTCCACGGTTTTATGGGCACTGGATGTATGCAGGGTACCAAATACCAGATGGCCGGTGGAAGCCGCTTCAACCGCCAAAGAAATGGTTTCGAGATCCCGGAGCTCACCCACCAGGATAATATCCGGATCCTCACGCAAGGCCCCGCGAAGCGCCGAGGAAAAGGTCTTGGTATGGGTTCCCACTTCCCGGTGGTTGACAATACAGCCCTGGCTTTTATGAACAAACTCGATGGGATCTTCCACGGTAATGATGTGGCACTCGCGATGGTCATTGATGCGATCGATGATGGCAGCCTGGGTCGTTGTCTTACCGTGCCCCGTTGGCCCCGTCACGAGTACGAGGCCCTGAGTCTTGGCGGCGACGTCTTCGAATTCTTCCGGAAGACCGAGGTCTTCGAG